>JAYRLO010000114.1:0-8627 GCA_041905215.1 Aeromonadaceae bacterium | reverse complement strand
TGAACCCGTAATAGGCGGCGTGGCTGCCTTGCAGCAGACAGGCCACCAGCAAAAACGAGAGAAACGAGCGCTCGCGCAGTAGCGAGGAAAAACCGACCCGGTGCCCGCTGGCCGGAGCATCGACAGGTGCCGGTGACATCGGCAACCAGCTCAGGCCACACAACAACACCAAACCAAACAGCATGGTATGCAGCACCCAACTTGCCCCCCAGTGCTGAACCAGGGCCCCCACCAGAGTCGAGCCGAGAATGAAGGCGGCCGAGCCCCACAGCCGGACCTTGCCGTAATCAAGCTTCACCTGCAGCATCATGCGCGCCGCCAGGGCTTCGCTTAAGGGAAGCAGTGTCGGGTAGATGAAGTTGGCCAGTAACATCAACAGCAGCAGGTTCCAGAAGCCATCAACCCAATAGAATCCGAGATAACAGATAAGGCTTAAGATCGCCAGGTAGCGACAGGTCGGTAGCAGCAGCGAGGCTCGATTGGCCTTACCCATGATGAGCAGGTTGCCCACGAAGCGCACGCCTAAACCAACCCCGATCAACAGACCGATCTGGTCGGCATCCAACCCCTGCTCGGCAAGCCACAGCGACCAGAACGGCGTATAGGCCCCGTAGACAAAATAGATGGCGGTGAGAAACAGAGATAACCAGAAGAATGGGCGCATACAACGGCTCCTTATGAACACGGCGCCGCAGCATAGCAAAAACAACTCAGGCTGTCAGAGCAGGACGGATCCGCTCACGACAGAGCGGCCCGGAGGCACAGAACGGGGCTCACGAACCGAGCCCTAACGAACGATGAAGCCCTGCGCATGCAGATAATCGAGCATGAAGGGACGGCTCTCCTTGCTCAAAATGGCGCGGATCTGCCCACTCCAGTTCTGCTGCTTGCTGTTGCTCGAGCGTGCTGCGTAATAGGCCTGCATGGTGGCATCGTATTCGGCCAGCAGCTCGGCATCCAGGTGGCTTGGGTAGCGATTCTCATGAACCAGCAGGGCTAGTGGCAGCCGCGGCTTGGATTGCGGTTCGCCCACCGGATGGCCCAAACACAGACCGAACAACGGCAGTACCCGCTGTGGTATTCCCAGTAACTGCGTGACCTCGGCCGGATTGTTACGCAAACCGCCGATGAATACTCCCCCCAGCCCCAAGGATTCTGCCGCCGTCAGCGCACTCTGCGCCATCAAGGCCGCATCGATACACCCCATCAGCAACTGCTCGGCATAACCACTCTTGGCCTCAGACACGATTTGGCTGTTGCGATGAAAATCGGCACAGAACACCCAGAATTCGGCGGCACTAGCCACATAGGGTTGATCACCCGCAAGATGAGCCAATCGGGCCCGAACCTCATCATCGGTGATCCGGATGATCGAAACCAACTGCAGAAAACTGGAGCTGGAGGTTGCTCTGGCGGCCAGCAAAATGGCTTCGCGCTGGCTATCACTCACCGCTTGGTTGGTAAACTCACGCACCGAGGCGTGGCGCATCAGAGTCTCGATGGTACTGTTCATGGGGTTTCCTTTAGGCATGCCTAATATAATGAGTGGAGCTTATCGGTCCCGGCTCGCAATCGCAACCGATTGTCAGCGGGTAAAAATAGTGTCGACTCTGTGACTGTCTGGCCATTCTTGCACTGCCATCTGAAGTTTCATCCCATATACTCATATACGAATCGTTCGCTGAATTTGACGGGAGAATGGCGTTGAATATTTTGATTTGTGATGACTCCGCCTTTGCTCGAAAACAGATGGCGCGCGCGCTGCCAACCGACTGGCTGACCACATTGCACTTTGCCGAAAACGGGCAACAGGGGCTGGAGCAGATCTTAAGCGGTCATGGCGATCTGGTGTTCCTCGATCTCACCATGCCAATCATGGATGGTTACCAGGTGCTGCAAGCCCTGCAGGATCAAGAGATCCGCACCCGCGTCGTCGTGGTCTCCGGCGATATCCAGCCTGAAGCTCGTCGCCAGGTCATGGCCCTCGGTGCCATCGACTTCATCAAGAAGCCCTGTAATAGCGAGGAGATCCTCGAGCTGCTGCTGCGCTTGGGACTCTATCAGCCTGGACAGACCGAGCTGACGACGCAAGGCGGCGTCAACCTGACGGTAGAGGCTCGCGATGTCTACCAGGAACTAGCCAACGTGGCGATGGGGCAAGCGGCCGATCTGCTGGCCCGCATGCTCGGTGGCTTCGTGATACTGCCCATCCCCAACGTCAATGTGCTGGAGGTGAGCGAACTGCACATGGCGCTCAACTCGGCGGCCAGCGAGGGGACGCTCTCCGCCGTCTGCCAAGGCTTCATCGGTGCCGGTATTGCCGGTGAAGCGCTGGTTCTGTTCCATGACTCCAGCTTTGCCGATTTGGCCAAGCTGATGAAGCATACGGGCCCACTCACCCGCGCGGTAGAGCTGGAGCTGTTGATGGACATGTCGAACGTGTTGATTGGCGCCTTCCTGCGCGGCTTTGCCACGCAACTCGACACGCCGTTTAGTCAGGGCCACCCAACCGTGCTGGGCCAACACAGACCCATCGAGGATCTGATCCAGGCCAATCGCCACCGCTGGCGGCGCACTTTGGCCATCGAAATCAACTACCAGATCCGGGATCACCAGGTGCAGTGCGATCTGCTGCTGCTGTTTACGGAAGATTCTATCCAATACATGAATCATAAGATCCTGCATCTGATGTGAGGCACTGAGTATGGAAATCCGCGAGTTTCACTGGTTGATGAATATCATCAAGGATCTGGAGGTCGGTCTGGTGGTACTGGATGGCGATAACCGCATCCAGATCTGGAACGGCTTCATGGAGAGTCACAGCAGCCGCTTGGGATTTGAGGTGAAAGACCAGAATCTGTTTGACCTCTATCCCGAGCTGGATCGCCCCTGGCTCGAACGCAAGTTGCACATGGTCCGGACACTCAACAACAAGGCGTTCATCAGCTGGGAGCAACGCCCCTATCTGTTTCGTTTCTCCAACTATCGCCCTATCACCGGGACGGCTGAGCACATGTACCAGAACATCACCATCATGCCCCTCCCCAACTTTACTGGTGAGATCGAGCATCTGGCGCTGTTGATCTATGACGTCACCGATCAGGCGCTGGCGCGCCTCAACACCAATGATGCCTAACAAAAAAGCGGGCTGTTAAGGCCCGCTTTTGTTTTGGCTTGTGGCAGCGCTAGCGTTTAACCCCGGCCAGCAGACGCTGCCACATGGCTTCTACCAGCTTCTGATCGGCATCCTGCAATTCATCATTTAAACAGGCTTGCTGCAATCCGCGCAGCACCCGCATTTCAACGTCTCGCACCAAGGTACGCCCGTGTATCTCGCAGTTGGCAACCGCCAACGAGATATGGCCCCGAAGGTAGCCACTGGCAAACAGTTCATCTTCCGAACCATTGGCAACCAGGGCATCAATTTGCGCAAGTAACTGCTGTTCAAATTCGAATATGGTCATGTTTCCGATCACTTGATGAGGCCAGGGATAAGGCGGATCTGCCGAGTCTGAGGATAATCAGGCTCAAGGGCGCAGATACTGCCTCAGCACGAGGATTTTTGCTAGCAGTCCCCACCGCTGGGATTAACTTTTTTTATCCAATAGCACACAATCGCCACCCGGAGCCGAGACTGGTAAACTAGAGCACTCATCCGAGTGGATTTTCACTCCAATTATGCATAACACCACAGGAACTGCTCATGTTTGAATGGTTATTGGATCCCAGCGCCTGGATGGCACTGGCCACGTTGACCCTCCTCGAAATCGTGCTTGGTATCGACAACATCATCTTCATCTCGATCCTGGTCGGCAAGTTGCCCCCCGAACAGCGCCAGCGGGCTCGCGTACTGGGTTTGGCCGGAGCCATGATCACTCGAGTACTGCTGCTCTTGTCATTGGCCTGGGTCATGCGCCTGACGCATCCGCTCTTCTCTATCCTGGATGAGGCCATCTCCGGCCGCGATATCATCCTGATTGTCGGTGGTCTGTTCCTGCTCGCCAAGAGCACCCACGAGATCCATGGCAGTCTTGAAGGAGACGAATCGAGTGAGGAGGCTAGCACCAGCAAGGTGGTGCATCATGGTTTCGTGGCAACCCTGATCCAGATCGCCATCCTCGACATCATCTTCAGCCTCGACTCGGTTATTACGGCCGTCGGCATGGCCAGCCATGTACCGGTCATGATCCTGGCTATCGTCATAGCCGTTGGTGTCATGATGTTTGCCGCCAAGGCCATCGGCGATTTTGTCGACAACCATCCGACCATCAAGATGCTGGCACTCTCGTTCCTGATCCTGGTCGGTGTGGCTCTGATTGCCGAAGGGTTCGAGCTGCATATTCCCAAGGGCTACATCTACTTCGCCATGGCCTTCTCGCTGGCCGTCGAGATGCTCAACATCCGCTTGCGCAAGAGCAGCCAAGCCGCGCTCAAACTGCGCAAAGACATCCCGGAGTAACATCCCCTCGGCTCAAAACGTCGTTACGAGCGTTTTTCCCAAAGCAAGAGGCCGTCCATGGACGGCCTCTTTGTTGAGCACTGAATGTGCTGATATCGCCCGCGGCTTACTTCAAGTGCGGGGTTGTGGTGACCACATGCACATTCTGCGCCCGATGACGCAACAGGTGATCCATCAGCACCAATGCCAGCATGGCCTCGGCAATGGGAACCGCCCGGATACCGACACAAGGGTCATGCCGCCCCTTGGTAATCATCTCGGTCGGGTTGCCGTGGGTGTCGATGGTCTTGCCCGGCACGGTAATGCTGGAGGTCGGCTTGAGCGCTATGCTAGCCACGATCGACTGCCCGGAGCTGATCCCTCCCAGAATGCCGCCTGCATGGTTGCTGCTGAAGCCTTCGGGACGCATCTCGTCGCGATGCTCGGAGCCGCGCTGTTCAACCACGGCGAAACCATCCCCGATTTCGACCCCCTTGACGGCGTTGATGCCCATCAAGGCATGGGCGATGTCGGCATCCAGACGATCGAAGACTGGCTCACCGAGCCCCACCGGCACATTGTGCGCCACCACCTGCAAGCGAGCACCGATGGAGTCACCCTCTTTCTTCAGCTCCCGCATGAACTCATCCAGAGCCTCAAGCTTGTCCGGATCGGCGAAGAAGAAAGGGTTGGTTTCGATGACGTCACGCTCGACTTTCTCACCCTTGATAGGGCCAAGTTGGGTCAGATAACCGAAGATCTCGATGCCAAACTGCTGCTTCAGGTACTTCTTGGCAATGGCTCCGGCCGCGACCCGCATCGCGGTTTCACGGGCCGAGGAGCGGCCACCGCCACGATAATCCCTCACCCCGTACTTCTGATGGTAGGTGTAGTCGGCATGGCCCGGACGAAACAGATCTTGAATATCGGAGTAGTCCTTCGAGCGTTGATCGGTATTTTCAATCAACAAGCCAATCGAAGTGCCTGTGGTCTTGCCTTCAAACACCCCGGAGAGGATCTTGACCTCATCCGGCTCACGACGCTGAGTTGTGAAGCGAGAGGTTCCCGGCTTGCGTCGATCCAGATCATGCTGCAAATCTGCCTCGCACAACTCTAATCCGGGCGGGCAGCCATCGACGACAGCGCCCAGCGCCAAACCATGACTCTCCCCAAATGTGGTCACGCGAAAAAGCTGACCGAAGCTATTCCCTGCCATAACTCTTTTTAACTCCTGTAAGCGGCGAACTGCTCGCGACACGCGACCAGTTGCGCCTTGGTCATTACAAATACTCCATGGCCACCCTGCTCAAACTCCATCCAGGTGAACGGCACATCGGGGAATTGCTGCTGCAGGTGGACGTAACTGTTGCCAACCTCGACCACCAGCACCCCCGCATCGGTCAGCCGATCGGCCGCCGTCGCCAGGATGCGCTTGGCCAGGATCAGGCCATCATCCCCGGCGGCCAAGGCCAGCTCCGGCTCGTGACGGAACTCATCCGGCAGATCGAACATGTCGTCGGCATCCACATAGGGCGGATTGGAGACGATCAGATCGTAGGTCAGCCCCGCGGGCAGATCATCCATCAGATCCGAGGCCATCGGCACCACCTGTTGCTCCAGACCATACATCTCGATGTTGATCTGGGTGACATCCAGCGCATCCGGTGAGATATCAATCGCATCGACTTCGGCCTCGGGGAACGCCTGGGCCAAGGCGATGGCGATGCAACCGGAGCCGGTGCACAGATCCATGACCCGTTGCGGCTCGTGGGCCAGCCAAGGGGCAAAGCGCTTGCCAATCAGCTCGCCAATCGGTGAACGCGGCACAATGACCCGTTCATCGACATAAAATTCCAGCCCGCAAAACCAGGCCTTGTTGGTCAAATAAGCGGCCGGGATCCGTTCATCGACCCGACGGGCCACCAGCTCGGCCAGCTGTTGCCGTTCGCTGCGAGTCAGGCGCGCGGTGCGGATCTCCTCGCTGATATAGGGCGCCAGATGCAGGCTCGGCAGAATGAGCTGAACGGCCTCATCCCACGCATTATCGGTACCGTGGCCATAAAACAGACCGGCGGCATTAAACTGGCTGACCGCCCAGCGCATCATGTCGTTGACGGTACGCAGCTCGCTGACCACCTCGTCGATGATTATCTTTTCCAAAACCGCCTCCGGGTCGAGTAGAATTCGGGACACGTATCCCCTATCAAAACTGCAGGTACCTGATTGATGAAGAAAAAATCAGCGCTCGATGAGCAGGATCTCGCCCTGTTCCATGAGGCCGTAACCGGTACCCGCCAAATTAAGCAGGATACCATAAGTCCCCCCCAGAGGTCGGTCAAGCAGAAAGCACTGCTGCGTGAAGTCCGGGAAACCCTGGGGGTAAGCCACTACTTTTCTGATGAATTTATTCCCCATCTGAGTGATGACGGCCCCATGCGCTATGTGCGCAGCGATGTCTCCAGCTTTGAGGTCAAACGGCTCAGACGTGGCGACTACTACCCGGACATGCTGCTGGACTTGCACGGCCTCTCCCAGCAGCAGGCCAAGCTGGAGATCGCCGCCCTGCTCGAAGCCTGTCGACGCCAGCAGATCCGCTGTGCCTGTGTCATGCACGGCCACGGTAAAAATGTGCTCAAGCAGAAGGTACCGCTCTGGTTGGCCCAGCATCCGCTGGTCGAAGCCTTCCACCAGGCCCCCCGCGAATGGGGCGGCGATGCCGCCTTGCTGGTATTAATCGAACAAAGCGACGCGGCCGCCGCCTCGTTCAAGCGTTAATCGCGCTCGGCATGGATGAGAATATTGCGCGGCGTCAGATGACGGGGGCAAAACTCGCTCAGTTCCACCCGATAGCCCTGCTCCTGCAAAAAGAGGGCGCGATCCAGCACCAGCCATAGCTCCAAGGGGCGACGAAACAGGTGACGAACCAGCTCCATGCGCGCCACCACGGGGAGTCGCGCCGCCCCGGCCTGTTCAAAACCGGCGACCTGTGCCTGCGTCATCTCAGGCGGCAGGCTCAGCCCCTTCACCTCCAGCGCCCAGCGCACAAACTCCACGAAGGAGCCGGAAAGCCAGCTCTTCTGCAGATTCGGCAACGGCAGGTATTCATCCACGCCCCGCAGTTGGCGCTGCAAGAGATCAAACCCGAGCCGCCAGGTCAGCTCAATCGTGCGCAGCCGCCGCTCCCGTCCACCCGCTGTGACGGTCTCTTGCACCGTCATGCGTAGATCCTGAGTGGTTAACTGCAGCGCCGAGGCCCGGGCCGCCTGTGACATGGGCTGATAACGGGAGGCATGGATCAGATGATAACAACAGGGGGAGATGGTCACGGTTCGCGACTGGCGCTGACTAGCAACCTGCAGCAATCGCATATGTAGCTCACCGCAGGCATGCAGAGCCACCGCATGCTGTTCCGGGTGCACCAACTCTCCGGCCGCGTCCGAAAAGGCGTCGCCATGGACAAACGTCATCGGCACCTTGGCCCGCGTCGCCAGGCGTTGACCGGCATCACACAGCTCGGCCTGCCACTCCAGACTGACCACAGGCTGCCCACTTTGATAACCCAGCAACCGCCCCAGATGCCCCTTGCCCGCGCACCACTCCAGCACGGGGCCACGCACCCCGGGCATGGCGGCGGCAAAGTGACGTAACTGCTGCCATTTACGACCCGGAATATAGTTGCCCAATCCATCAGGAACCGATGGGAGAGTCGTCAGGTTCTGCGCCAACTGGCACAGCGAGACCAACTCTCCGAGTTCGGGGAACCAGGGTTCGAGCAAGGGGCGTAAAGGGGCAGAGTCCGCCTCCAGAGCCAACAGCTCTTCGCCATCGAGAGTATCGAGAAAGGTGGCGAGAGTCGGCGTCGACTCGCGCCAGCAGTTATCTCGCCAGTGAAATGGCTGGCACTGCCAGAAGGGGCGATAACGGGTGAGTAGCCGATCCAGTGCGGCAAAACGGTCTACTAACATCGGCTCGGCTCTTTCGGATCATAGGCAATAAAATTAGGCAGGCAGTCTATCGGGCCGACGAGCCGATCACCAGTCACAAAGCTGGAACAACACTTCTTTATTGTGCCACCAGAGAGCATAATATCGTTACTTTCATCTACCAAAATTGCTTTTTATGACCATTGATATAACCAATATGCTTCACATGAATGAGGTCCTGCTGATTTTTGTGGTGCTGGGCATCG
>JAYRLO010000113.1:0-8643 GCA_041905215.1 Aeromonadaceae bacterium | reverse complement strand
TTAGGATAACAGCGTACATGTTTAAACTCCGAATTGGGCACCCACTCTGCCTTGCAGACGATGCACAAAAAACTAGATGACAATGGGCGCGCATTCTACGCAACTTGCCGGGATGAGGCAAGGCCCATTTCTGGAAAAGATCATTTTGTGATCACCGCAGCGCCAAGCGTGCGAGAAGCACCGAACACTGCATTAGCTTAACAATTCATGTAGAATCGCGATACAGCAATTCGGCAGCTCCGATCTCATTTCAGGACGCCCGATCTTATTTCAGGACGTAGTATCGATAGCCATGGATCCACACGCAATGCACGCTCTCTACGCCGATGATATGCAAGCGGTGAATGCACTCATCTTGCAGCGCCTTCAGTCTGATGTTGCTCTCATCAATCAGCTCGGTCTGTATATCATCAACGGTGGTGGCAAACGGATGCGTCCACTGCTAACCATACTGAGCGCTCGAGCCTTGGGCTATCAAGGCGATCAGCATATCAAGCTGGCAACCATCATAGAGTTCATTCATACCGCCACATTACTGCACGATGACGTCGTTGATGAATCCGAACTGCGCCGTGGACGTGATACCGCTAATGCCCTGTTTGGTAACGCAGCCAGCGTCCTGGTCGGTGATTTTCTGCATACCCGTTCGTTCCAGATGATGGCCGAGTTGGATAACCTGCGCATCATAAAACTGCTAGCCGAAGCGACCAATGTCATCGCGGAGGGGGAAGTCATGCAGCTGATGAACTGCAATGACCCCTCGATCAGCGAAGATGAGTACTTTCAGGTCATCTACTGCAAGACGGCCAAGTTGTTCGAAGCGGCAACCCGTCTGAGCGCCGTACTGTGCAACAGCACTCCGGAGGTAGAATTGGCGCTGCAGGAATATGGCCGCTATCTGGGCACGGCATTTCAAATCATCGATGATGTGATGGATTACACCTCTGCCAGCGCCGTGATGGGCAAAAATGTCGGCGATGACCTAGCCGAAGGAAAGCCGACACTGCCGTTGATCCACGCCATGCAACAGGCTTCCGAAGCCGACAGAGCCCTGCTGGTTGAAGCCATAGTCGAACGCAACGGTCTCGACCATCTGGATGCCATACTGGCAATCCTGCATGCCACAGGAGCCATCGACTACAGTCACCAGAGAGCCAAGGCTGAGGCGGCAAAAGCCAAGGCGGCGCTCGATTGTCTGCCGGAGGGGTCTTACCGCCAGGCGTTGTTCGACCTGGCCGACATGGCGGTAGCCCGCGTCAGCTGATTCTCTCCTCTCCCCATGCCCCGCCGAACGGCGGACATAAAAAAGCCGGTTGCTAACAACCGGCTTTTTTGTTCCGCAGGCGACGGCTATCAGTCGGCAAACGGATGGCGCAGTATCATGGTTTCGTCACGATCCGGCCCGGTCGAAATGATGTCAACAGGGACACCCGTAATGGCTTCGATGCGGCTGATATAATTGCGCGCCGCTTGCGGCAAGCCATCCAGCGTCTTCACGCCGAAGGTGTTCTCGCTCCAGCCTGGCATGCTCTCATAGACTGGCTCGACCAACTCGTAATCATCGGCAGCCATTGGCGGTACGTCACGAATGGAACCATCAGCAAACTTGTAGCCGGTGCAGATCTTGACCGTTTCCAGCCCGTCGAGCACATCCAGCTTGGTCAGGCAGAAACCAGAGACCGAGTTGATCTGGATGGCACGCTTCATGGCCACCGCATCAAACCAGCCACAGCGACGCTTGCGACCAGTGGTTGCACCGAACTCAGCACCCTTGGCACACAGACGCTCACCGATGTCGTCATGCAGTTCCGTCGGGAACGGACCTGCACCAACGCGCGTGGTATAAGCCTTGGCAATCCCCAGAACGTAGTCGACGAAACGCGGGCCGAAACCGGACCCCGTTGCCACACCACCGGCAGTGGTATTGGAGGAGGTCACATACGGATAGGTGCCGTGGTCGATATCCAGCAGGGTGCCTTGAGCACCTTCGAACATCAGACGTTCGCCGCGCAGACGAGCCTTATCCAGCAGATCTGTCACATCGACAACCATGGAGATCAGCAGATCCGCATAGCCCTGAGCCTCGGCAAGAACCGCATCATAGGAAACCGGTTCAACACCATAGTATTGAGTCAGCTGGAAGTTATGGAATTCCATGACCTCTTTGAGCTTCTCGGCAAAGGTAGCCATGTTGAACAGATCACCGTCACGCAAAGCGCGGCGGGCAACCTTGTCTTCATAGGCAGGGCCGATACCACGACCTGTAGTGCCGATCGCCTTGGCTCCACGCGCCTTCTCCCGGGCCTGGTCCAGAGCAACGTGATACGGCAGAATCAAGGGACAGGCTTCGCTCAGCAGCAAGCGCTCACGCACCGGCACACCACGAGCTTCCAGCTCTTTCATTTCCTTGAGTAAGGCATCAGGCGCCAAGACAACACCATTGGCAATGATGCATTTGCAGTTGTCGCGCAAGATCCCGGACGGGATGAGGTGGAGAACGGTTTTTTCACCGTCGATGACCAGGGTGTGACCCGCATTGTGGCCGCCCTGATAGCGAATTACATACTGTGCTTTGTCGGTCAACAGATCGACAATTTTGCCTTTACCTTCGTCACCCCATTGGGTGCCCAAGATTACGACGCTCTGTCCCATCTTCATTATCTGCAGTGTGGTTAAAAAAGGATTCTACCAAAGTTTGAGCAATGCCGGAATCATCTTCTGGTCGTTTTATACGCACTCGGACCAGGAACGAAGCACTGCCTCCTTGCCGCCAAGACGTATACCGCAATATCACGTCCGAGACAACCCGAGCCTCTGGCGAGCACCGCCGAGACTCACTGGTTCTCATCTGGTTGAACCCGGCTCTGGCCGCAAAATCTGCTGCCGGCACACAGCGCCACAGTTTTCTATCGCCCAAAAGAAAGGCCATCCGGTGGATGGCCCTGATTCATAACCAGTCAGTGATCAATCATCGATCAGCGGACTTGCCCACCTGCTTGAAGTAGTGGAAGAAATCGCCATCTGGTTGCAACACTATGAAGTCATTCCCCTTATCGAAGCTCTTGCGATAGGCATCCATGCTACGCAAAAAGGAGAAAAACTCCGGATTTTGCTTATAGGTATCGGCATAGATGCGTGTCGCTTCGGCATCACCCTCACCGCGCAACTGACGCGCACGACGCTCGGCATCCGCCAGCATGACAGTCACTTTGCGATCGATATCGGCACGAATGAACTCGGCTTTTTCACGCCCTTGGGATCTGTGTTCACGAGCCACCGCATTCCGCTCAGCACGCATCCGCTGGTAAATCGAGTTGGATACCTCCAGCGGCAGATTGATCTGCTTGATACGCACATCGACGACCTTGATCCCCAGCTCAGAGGAGCTCGCTGAGTTGAGCAATGCCTTCTGCATCACTTCGGTCCGTTCACCGGATACGATGTCCTTGATGGAGCGACCGCCAATCTCGGAACGCAAGCCATTATTGATTTTGCGCTTCAACAACGCCTCGGCCTGCACCCGATTGCCACCACCGGTCGCCAGGAAAAACTTGGCAAAGTCTTCAATACGCCATTTCACGTAAGAATCGATGATCAAATCTTTCTTTTCGGAGGTAACGAACCGATCGGCCTGCGCATCCATGGTCTGGATACGAGCATCCAGCTTACGCACCTCATCGATCATCGGCACCTTGAAGTGCAACCCCGGCTCATAGACATGGGGCAAACCTGAGTCGTTGTCCCGCTTGACCTTGCCAAACTGCACCACAATCCCGGCCTGCCCCTCATCGATCACAAAAACCGAGGAGGAAAAGAGAACCGCAACGATTGCAACAGAACCCAAAACAATCTTCTTCATCGTTTAGTATCTCCCGCCCGACCGATCACTGCTACGTAACGGCACACTGGCCTGTCCCATGCTCTCCGACGTCAACTCATCAGCCGGAGCTCGCGGAGTCGGTGCCACAGGGGCTGGTTGCCGAACCGCCTCACCTGTCTTGCCAGAGACCAGTTTATCCAACGGTAGATAGATCATGCTGTTGGTGCCTTCCGGCAGATCAACCACAACCTTGTTCACCTTGCTGTAAATCTCTTCCATCGTGTCCAGATAAATACGTTCACGGGTCAATTCTGGGGCAGCCAGGTATTGCGGCAACATCTCATTGAAGCGAGCCACTTCACCGGTCGCTTTCAATACTATCTGTTGCTTATAACCTTGTGCCTCTTCTTCCAACCGCTTCACCTGACCTCGAGCCTTCGGTTCAACCTCGCGGGCATAGGCCTCGGCTTCCCGAATGAAACGCTCTTCGTCTTCCTGTGCCGAGATCGCATCATCGAAGGCGTCTTTCACCTCTTCGGGCGGACGAGCCGGCAGGAAGTTGACGTCGACGACGGTGATCCCCATGTCATAGGGCTCTATGGTCTTTTCCAGCTCTTGCCAGGTATCCTGACGCACCTTTTCACGGCCCCGCGTCAACACCTCATCCATGGTGGTATGACCCACCACATACCGCAGGGCACTATCCGTAGCCTGACTCAGGCTGTCATCGGCATTGGTTACGCTGAAGAGATACTTCCGCGCATCGGAGACCCGGTACTGCACATCCATCTCGACGCGAACCACGTTTTCATCCTGCGTCAGAACAAAACCTGCAGCCGGCAGGGAACGCACGGACTCCACATCGACGGGAATCACTTGATCAATAAAGGTCGCCTTCCAGCGCAAGCCAGGCTCAACGCTTTGGTAAAACTTACCGAAACGCAGGACAACACCACGCTCCGCTTCACGGATGGTATAGAAACCACTGATCACCCAGGCGACCACGGCCACCATCAGTACCAGCGAAATGCCCAAACCACCGACATCTCCCCCGGGGCGACGGCCACCCAGCAGGGCGGACAACTTCTGCAAAAAGTTACGAAGCACCTTGTCTAAATCGGGAGAGGTCTGATTCTTACCACTATTCCCCCAGGGATCTCGGTCTTTCCCACTATTTCCGGGCTCGTTCCAAGCCATTGGCGTCTCCACTTTTCGTTGTTTGATGGAACTCTATCAAGCAATTAGCTGACAATAAAGGCGTTGAGTCGGTCGCCTTCCTGCTTCAGTAGACGATTCCAATCACTCTGCGGCATACGAATCGTCATATTTAGATCACCATCCTCGGTAATCTCTTCCGTTTGAATCGCCTTCATCTGGTAAAACAAGCTGCGTAAACGCCCCTGCGACGGCGGTAAACATAGTCGAACCTGCGCGATACCCGGCAACAGCAATTCACCGATGACCTGCAGCAGTAGATCCAATCCCGCACCAGTCAGGGCGGAGAGCCAGACCGCGCGCGGACGGCCCTCGTCATCACGCTCCACGCGAGGCGCAGTACCTGCCAGCATGTCAACCTTGTTATAGACTAGCAACTGTGGCAGTTCATTGGCGCCGATCTCTTCCAACACCAGATCGACCTGAGCCATGTTGTCCTCGAGTCGCTCATCGGCACAATCGATGACATGCAATTGCAGATCCGCCTCTCGGGTCTCCTGCAACGTGGCCTTGAAGGCAGCAACCAGATCATGGGGAAGATGGCGAATAAAACCAACCGTATCCGCCATGATCACGGAGCCGACATCGGCTATCTGAATGCGTCGCAGCGTTGGATCGAGTGTGGCAAACAGCTGATCGGCCGCATAGACCTCGGATTGTGTCATGCGATTGAACAGGGTGGACTTACCGGCGTTGGTGTAGCCAACCAGAGAGACAACCGGGATCTCATTGCGGATCCGCGCCCGACGTCCCTGCTCCCGTTGCTTCTCCACTTTTTCCAACCGCTTGAGAATATTGGTGATTCGATCCCGTAACAGTCGGCGGTCGGTTTCTAGCTGGGTTTCACCTGGGCCACGAAGACCTATCCCCCCCTTCTGACGCTCAAGGTGAGTCCAGCCTCGAACCAGACGGGTCGACAAGTGACGCAACTGGGCCAGCTCAACCTGCAGTTTCCCCTCATGGGTTCGTGCCCGCTGAGCAAAGATATCCAGGATCAGGGTGGTACGATCCAGAACTCGACACTCGAATAGACGCTCCAGATTCCGCTCCTGGCTAGGCGTCAGCGAATGATTGAAGATCACCACATCAGCCCCCAGAGCTCGAACCTCGGCGGCAACTTCTTCGGCCTTTCCGGTGCCGATAAAAAATTTGGGTTGTGGCGTGCTACGCCGACAGGTGACGACCGAAAGGACGTTCGCCCCGGCCGAGCTCACCAACATCTTCAGCTCGGCCAGGTCTTCGCGTGCGCCTTCATCCGTGAAATCAACGTGAACTAGAACGGCCTGTTCGCCAGCTTCATAACGGTCAAACAAGCAAAAGCTCCTTAAACAGGAAGAAGGGGCTCTCTAGAGAGATAAAAATGCACGACGTACTCGGCAGCTCGGGGCTCAAACTCACTCTTCGCTCTGACCTTCCGAACCAGTAGCGCCCGAGTGCTGATGGTGTGGCACGGCACGAGAAGGGACGACAGTCGAAATGGCGTGTTTATAAACCATCTGGCTAACGGTGTTCTTCAACAAAATGACAAATTGATCAAAGGACTCAATTTGCCCCTGCAACTTGATGCCATTGACCAAATAAATAGAAACAGGAATGCGTTCTCGCCGCAGTGCGTTCAAAAACGGATCCTGAAGTGATTGCCCCTTAGCCATATTTTTTAATCCTTATATTTTGTAGTACTAAATTATTGCCTTTTCTTTAAAAAGACGTTAGCGATTATAGCGTGCTCACTCACAGGAACCAACGTCACGTAAAATGATATCAGGATTCAGCTGGCTTCCTGTCTCCAGCCAAGTCAAAGGATGTGACCAACCTCTCAACCACGTCAGCTGCCGTTTGGCCAACTGATTGGTAGCCACAGTGCCACGATAACGCATTTCCTCATAATCTATCACCCCGGCCAGATAATCCCACATCTGCCGATAGCCAACGCAGCGAATAGAAGGCAAATCGGGCGTCAAATCGCCTCGGTTGAACAGCTGGCGCACCTCGGCCTCGAATCCTTGCGCCAACATGGCATCAAAGCGCTCTGCGATTCGCTGACGCAGCATGGCTCGTTCGGCTGGCGCAATCGCATACTGCAGGGTCCGATAGGGAAGCTCCGCCCCTGGTTGCTGGGTCAATTCGGTCAAGGTTTTACCGGTGATCCGAAAAACCTCCAGCGCGCGCGACAAACGCTGGGGATCATTGGGATGAATGCGAGCCCCGGCAACCGGATCCAGCTGCAACAACTGCTGATGCAATACGGCCCAGCCAACATCCTGCGCCTCGGCCTCGATTTGGCTGCGGATCTGCGGATCAGCCTCAGGTAAGGGCGATAACCCTTCGAGCAGGGCCTTGTAGTAGAGCATGGTGCCCCCCACCAGCAGGGGAATGCGACCCGCCGCCGTGATGGCCGCCATTTCCCGCAACGCATCACGACAAAAATCGGCCGCCGAGTAAGCCTGGGTCGGATCCAGCAGATCAATCAGCCGATGGGGTGCCACAGCCAGCTCAGCTGCCGTTGGCTTGGCCGTCCCAATGTCCATGCCGCGATAGACCAGCGCCGAGTCGACACTGATGATGTCGCAGGGCAACCGCTGTACCAACTCCATCGCCAGAGCGCTCTTTCCCGAGGCGGTTGGCCCCATCAAAAAAATGGCCAACGGTTTACTCATGGTGCAGCAACTCCTCGATCAATCCAGCCAGCGGCACCGCGCGGGCAATTTCCGCTTGGCATAACAGCTCTGGCCACTCCCCCTCGATCTCGGCGAGCAGTGACAGAGCAGAGGTCAAACCACCATCCAGCCGGGAAACCGCCTTGCCCGCCAACCAGTCACCCAAGCGTTCGATCTGTTCCTCAACCGCGAGCGGCTCCAACTCGACAAGCAGACGCAGCACAGAGGCCAGACTCTCGACCAGATTGGTCTGTCGCAGCGCGGCAGGAACCCGCAAAATCATCACGCTGGCTCCATGAGCCGAACGCCATTCAATCCCGATCCGTGACAGCCACTCCCCTTCTCGCTCAAACAGAGTCCTCAATTCAGACTCAAGGTTCAGAGTCACCGGCATCAACAGTGGCTGGGAAATCAAGCCATGCTGTAATTGCTGTTTCAGCCGCCGGGAGATCAATTGGCATTCCGCGCTTCGCAGGTTGAACACGCGATAGTCACCGCCTCGCTGAAGCAGGGCGATCTCCGGATGCGGCAGAGAGAGGATGCGCCAGTCATGGGTCACCGAAGTGAGTGTTGATGCGGGCTCCGATGCTGCGGGTGAAACCGGCACCGGCAAGGTACTCATCAAGGCCTGATAGCTCGCGGCCGCCTGCGCCGGAATCGGCTCCGGGCTATGCCGGCCGCCATGATAGCCATGCTCCCGGCTGCGCAACGCAGAAGGGACATAACCGCCACCAGCCGACTCCCGCACACCTCGCTCGGGTGAGACACTCCTCTCGCCCTCATCCATGCGGACATCCGGCTGCACGCTGCTGGCAGCTGAGGCCGCCCCCTGCATCACGGCATCACGCACCACGCCAACAATGAAGTCATGGACCAATCGCGACTCATGGAATCGCACCTCATGCTTGGCAGGGTGAACATTGACGTCCACCTGGTGTGGATCCAGTTGCA
>JAYRLO010000367.1:0-1547 GCA_041905215.1 Aeromonadaceae bacterium | reverse complement strand
CTCCGTCAGCTGGCCTCGTTACCCGATCCGTCATTGAGCCGTGTCTTGCAAGGCTGGCAGCAGGATGCCGTGTGGCAGCAGGTCGGTCAGGTGCTGGATCAGCTGCAGCAGCAGAGCGCCGGATTCACTGTGATGCCGCCAGAAGCGTGGTTTGCACTCTCATCCAAGCGGTTGGCGATGATCAACCAGCATGCCTCGACGGTGATGCAGATGATGGTCGGCCCGACCGAGGCTGAAATACACAACAATCACCTGATTGTGGTGGTGACGATCACGCTAGCGATTGTCTCGACACTCTGTCTGGTGCTGTTCAATGCCTTGATTATTTACATCACCGGCCGGCGTGTTCTGCATATCAAACAGGTGTTGGGTCAGGTTGCCGAGCGACAGGATCTGGCGCTGCGCATCAACGAGAGTGGTCGCGACGAACTGGCTTTTATCGGTCGAGCGGTCGACGGGTTGTTGGATAACATGGTGCAACTGTTATCCGAAATTCAGGGGCATGCCGGCGAGGCGGGGCGTGTCGCCAGAAAGGTTGACGAGTTGAGCGCTGAGGGGCAGCAGCAGGCGATGAAAACCCACCTGCATGCTGATCAGATTGCCACCGCCGTGACCGAAATGGCGCAAACCAGTGAGGAGGTGGCCCAACATACCCAGCACGCCGCCGATGATACCCGCGCCGTGCGAACCTTGGGTGACCAGAATCGACAGATTAGCCGTGACGCTAATAATGCGATTCACCATCTGCAGCAAGAGATTGAACAGAGTCGTCAGCAGGTCACCCTACTGGCGGATAACAGCCGGCAGATCGGCTCGATCCTTGATACCATTTCCGCCATCGCCGAACAGACTAACTTGCTGGCGTTGAATGCGGCCATTGAGGCCGCACGCGCCGGTGAACAGGGGCGCGGCTTTGCCGTGGTGGCAGATGAGGTGCGTTTACTGGCCGGTCGCTCTAGTCAGGCGACTGAGGAGATCAGACAGATGATCACCACCCTTCAGCAAAGTGCGGCTCAGGCGGTGGGGCAGATGGGACGCAGTGTGGAGACCACCACACAGGCAGCGGGATCTATTGAGCGGGCTGAAAATGCCATCAATGATCTGTTCACCCATCTGGATAGCCTGCATGGTTCGATCGAGCAGATTGCCAGTGCGGTCTACCAGCAGACCCGCGTGGCACAAGAGGTGAATAGCCAGGTCGAAGAGGTTGCTCACTTGGCGGACAGCACTCGCCAGATGGTCAATGCCAGCCATGAACAGACGGTGTTGTTGGATCAAGCGGCCAACCAGATCCATCAGGAGTTGTCAGCGTTCAATCTAGGGCGTCGCCACTAAGTGTGCTCGCTGGGGCCGGGATAGGGTGTCTCGGCCCCATTGTTCGAGCGGATTAGCGCTGTAACAGTTGTTCGCAACGGGCTGGCAAAACCGGCATCTTGCGCGGGCCTGGCTTGCTGCTGATTTCGCTGCCGCCGGTAAACCAGCTTTGTACTTCTGCACCACAGCCATCACCTGCGGGAATGGGCTTTTGCACTTCGCAATCGGTCGCT
>JAYRLO010000112.1:0-8677 GCA_041905215.1 Aeromonadaceae bacterium | reverse complement strand
CGTGATGCAGATTTTGCGACCGAAACCGCCAATATGACCAAAAACAACATCCTGCAACAGGCCGCTTCAACCGTATTGGCTCAAGCCAATCAACGGCCACAGGCTGCACTGCAATTGCTGCAGGGTTAACAAAAAAAACAGGGCGGTTGTTCAGGCCGCCCTGTTCAATGATGGATTAGAGAGGTGTTCGGATTTTCTGACCCTAATCTATCGGAAGAGATGTGCTGTTCTCTTCGTTATACACTGACAAGTCTGGCACAGTTTGTTGTCACTGTGGAGCTTGTCAGCTCAAACTCCTGAGCATTCGCTCATTGGCCAGCTTTCGCTGGCTTTTTTTATGGGTGTCGAAAAATCGACACGCACAGACCATAGCATTCTATGTGCCAGCATTGTAGATAAATTAGTCGATTTCACGGTTTGCCCCACGTTCTTAAAGGGCGGCAACCTGTTGCCACGCTGCAGGCAATCGGCTGCCTTTAGGTTTACTCTTCCGATCGTTAAGGCCGTCACACCTCAAGCTCTGGGATATCGAGTCGATAGATCCAATGGCTCGAGATTGGATGGCTGAATTTGTTGGTGGGAATCAAGTTCTGCGCTGGCTTGCTAGTGGCGAAATGACAGGAATGTGTGGTCTCCATCACCGATTGCCTCTCGAATGAAAAAGAGACAAAAAAACTTCTAAAGCTTTTTCCAGAGATGCCGTTAATCAGGGTGTAGCAAATTGAGGGGTGTTCGGAAAATCCAGCTTTTTGCGGTGCTGCGGGTCGAGCGAATTGTTAAAACGCTAAGACCCGCCTCAGAGAAGGGGGAACTGTTCAATCCACCAACTCTGAGTGGTGGGACTCGTCAGACAGGCTTGATGCTGACAAGGACCCGCAGTTTATCGTCCATCGGGAGAAAAAATCATGTCTATGTATATCAATACCAACGTATCTTCACTCAACGCCCAACGTAACCTGAGCAAGACCAGCCAATCTCTGGATACTTCTTATACCCGTTTGGCTTCTGGTCTGCGCATCAACAGCGCCAAGGACGATGCGGCTGGTCTGCAGATCTCCAACCGTCTGACCTCCCAGATCAATGGTCTGGATCAGGGTAACCGTAACGCGAATGACGGTATCTCCATGGCACAAACCGCTGAAGGTGCAATGGACGAAATCACCACCATGCTGCAGCGTATGCGTACCCTGGCTCAACAATCAGCTAACGGTTCAAACAGCACGACAGACCGTAGTGCCATGCAGTCTGAAGTGAATGCCCTGTCCGATGAAATTAACCGTATCGCGTCCGATACAACCTTCGGTGGCACCAAACTGTTGAGCAATACCTCTTCAACTGACTATAAGTTCCAAGTCGGTGCAAATGCCAACCAGACCATCAAATTCACCATGAGTATCTCGTTTAACATCGCGGGTATGGCGACGGCTGCGGGTGCTACCACTGCATTTGTGACTGGCACTGATGGTATCAACATCAAGACCCAAGCCGGAGCTCAAGGTGTGCTTGCGAAAGTCGATGATATGATCAAAGTGGTCGATTCCAAGCGCGCTGACTTGGGTGCGGTGCAAAACCGTCTGGACTCCACCGTCCGCAACCAGGCCAACATCTCCGAAAACGTCAGTGCGGCACGTTCACGGATCCGGGATGCAGACTTCGCAACTGAAACTGCGAACATGACGCAAAAGAACATCCTGCAACAGGCTGCCTCAACGGTTCTGTCTCAGGCCAACCAACGCCCGCAAGCTGCCCTGTCTCTGCTTGGCTAATGTGAGATGGGTGTTTAGACCGAGAGGAGGAGGGTACCATGGCACATGATAATGTTAGTCTTTCGTCTGCCAGCATCTCTTCTGTGGTTTCAGGTGATACGAGCGGCCGCAAGGCCGCTCAACCACTTCCAGCGCGGTCAGAGGTTGGCGCGCTGAACGGGAAGGACGGGGTTGCGGATGTCAAGGCGACCACAGTTGCGCAGGCCGATGTCACGAGCAGCGCCAAGTCTAGAGCCGATGAGACTCAACAGGCCAGGGAGTTGCAACAGAAAGAAATGCAAAAACAGGCCCAAGATTTGCAAGTAATCAGCGAATCCAAGGGCTGGAATGTTAGTTTCCGGGTTGATAATGATCTGAATAAGACCATCATCAAGGTGGTGGATACTGACACTAAAGAGACCATACGCCAGATCCCGAGCGAAGAGCTGTTGTCGATCAGTAAACGGATCCAGGCATTTCGTGATGGAGAGGATACCGGCAGTGATTTGGCCGGTTTGCTGCTTGATCGTCAGGCGTTGGGGTTGATATGTCGTAAAGAGGAGGCAATAACATGACCACAGTAACTTCCGCAGGGGCAGGCTCCGGGCTCGACTTGGAGAGTGTTATCTCTGCCAGTGTGGCAGCCAAAAAGGCTCAATTGCAGACTCCGATCACGACCAAGAAGACCAATACGCAGATTACACTGACTGGCCTGGGCCAACTGAAGTCGGCGATCTCAACCTTCAGTACCTCGCTGGATGCGCTCTCTGCCCCCGGAGCCTTCAACAAGCGGGCGGTGAATATCACTCAGGATACTGAAGATCCTGTGCTGAAAATCGAGACTAATGATGGCGCCTCCAATGGCGATTACAACATCACCGTCGATAAATTGGCGACCACCAGCAAGGTGGAGGGGGAATTTGCCAAATCGACGACTCCGCTGATCACCGAGGACGGCACCTTGACGTTCACGGCCGGCAAGGAGACCTTCACCGTCAATGTGAAGGCGGGTGATACCCTGGAGCAGGTTCGTAAGCGCATCAACAACAATGGTGATAACTTCGGTTTGACCGCCAACATCGTCAACACCAAAGATGGGGCGTCGAAGCTGATTATCGATTCGGGGGTTTCCGGTACCGGCAATGATCTGACTATCGCCGGCAGCACCGACCAGCTGAAAGAACAGTTCGCGACGACTGGCACCAACATGAAACAGTCTCAAGCGGCTGGCAGCGCGCAGATCACGGTCGATGGTAACATTCTGACCAGCGATACCAATACCTTCGAGGACACCATTTCCGGGTTGGATGTGACTGTGCTTCGGACCTCGGACAAAGATAGCGACGGCAACGCCAAGTCCAATCGCGTCAAGGTGACGACGGATACTTCGGCCATCACCAAGCTGGTCCAAAACTTCATCGATGGTTACAACACACTGAATGCCAAAACCACCGAACTGGGTAAACGTAATACCATTTCCGGCGGCGAAAGTCAGGACGATGGCGGCGCATTGGCCGGTGATTCAACACCGCGGATTGTCCGCAACCTGATGACGAATGCGATCACGACGCCATCCACCAACTCAACCGTTTATTCCACCATCTTCCAACTAGGGATCAAGATGGATAACGATGGCGTCTTGTCGTTGGACTCTGATAAGTTCAAAGAGGCCCTGAATGACAACTATGAGCAGGTGGTGGCTGTCTTTGGTGGTTCTGAAGGGGTTGCCGGACAGCTGTCAGCGTCACTCAAGGAGTACACCAAGACTGGTGGTTTGTTGTCGATGCGCCAGGATCAGTTGAATACAGAGCTCAAATATTGGGGGCAAAAAGAGGCGGATACGACAACTCAGATGGAAAAATATGAAGCCAGTCTGCGAGCCAAGTATGCTAGCCTCGATACCTTGTTGGCTCAGATGAACTCTTCTGCTTCTTACCTGAGCCTGATTAGTACATCCAGTTCGTCATAATTTGATGAGAGAACCTAGTTCTGACGTAGAGGAGCTTTCATGAACAACCGTCGTAACCTCAAGGCCTATAAGAGCACCAGCCTGGATGCTGAATTGGCCGTGGCCGATCCGCATCGAGTGATCCAGATGTTGATGCAAGGGGTGTTGGAGCGTGTCGCGCAAGCCAAGGGGGCAATCGAGCGCCGCGATTACGAGGCCAAGGCTTATGCGATCTCCAAGGCTATGGCCATCATCAATGGGTTGCAGGATTCGCTTGATCTCTCCTATGGTCAGGTGCCACAAGATATGTTGGCCCTGTATCTCTACATGAAGGATCGGTTGACCGATGCCAGTACCCATATGGATGTTGCAGCATTGGATGAGGTGACCAATCTGATGACAACCATCAAATCGGCCTGGGATCAGATCCCCGAGGCAGAGAAACAGAAAGCCTATGCCCAACAAAGCAAGGGCACGACGGCATGACCGATTATCCTCAGTTGATTACCCAGCTTGAACAACAGTCAGCCGCCCTCGAGGCGGCTCTATCACATCAGGAGTGGGAGTTGGCCGAAACCCTAGTTGCAAGCCGTCTTCAACTACTGAAATTACTGTCCTCTCAACCGCCAACGGAGCCTATATTGTTGGCTCGCCTCAAAGAGTTGGCTGTGTCCATTCAGTTATCGGAAACCGAGCTGGTGCGGCAAATCGAGGCGTCCCAGCTAGAGGTCGCTGATCAACTGCGCGGCTTGCTAGCTGGTAGCAAGGCCTCGAATATCTATCAACAGAATCGATAAAAATCAGGGAGCGACATGTCTGACGTGGAACAGGTTTTGGCCAGTGCAGAAAGCCTGGCACAACGCTTAGAGGCGCAAGCGGCACAAGAGTCGGCCATGCAACAGACGCTCCCGCTGCGATTCGAGGCCAATATGGCCGCGTTTCAGAAGTATGTTCCGGCGATTGCCCGTCGTTTTGACTCATACCAAGTGCAGCGTCCATTCGAATTTTTTTGTACCGAAAATGGCATTCCTAATCTGCGCTGGTTGGACGATGGCGCGACCTTCTATGGTCAGGATCCATACGCTGAGTGTCTGCGCCAAGTTGAATCCGTACTTCAGGAAAATTCTCTTATCCGTTTCAATTATGAGATGGAGGGGGATTGGTTTGGTCAGCAGCATGTGCAATTCATGAATCGGTTGACCGAGAAAAACAGGTCATTACTGCAGGACGTGGATCCCTTGACGCATGTACCTGAGTCCATGCCCCTTGGTTTGATTTTCGGTGTTGGTTTGGGGTACCACCTGGGTTATCTGTATGAGCGCTGCCAATTGGCCAACTTGTACATTTTCGAGCCCAATGAAGATCTGTTTTATGCCTCCTTGTTTACCTTCGACTGGCAGCCGTTGCTTGAGTATCTGATGGCCAACAACATGGGGCTGCACCTGTTCCTTGGGCAATCAGAATCTGAAGTCATGTTGGATTTGCGTGAGGTTGTAAACAAACGCTCTCCCTTCCTGTGTGCGACGACATTCGGGATCGTCCATTATCAGTCAGATGCCTTGCATCGCTTGCAAGCTCGGGTCGCCAAAGAGTTTGCCATGCTCAGCATGGGCTGGGGCTTCTTCGATGACACCTTGTTTTCGTTGTCGCACAGTCTTAATAACATGGAGGCAGGCGTCCGGTTCTTCGTCCAAGGTCGCTCATTACCGGCCCAATGGCTCGAGTGTCCGGTGTTTATCATTGCCAATGGGCCGTCACTGGATAGTTGTATTGAGCTAGTCCACCGCTATCAGGACAAGGCCTTGATTGTGGCCTGTGGCACAGCCATTACTGCCTTACATAAGGCGGGAATCAAGCCAGACGTCTATATGGCCGTAGAACGAATTACCGTAGTTTCCGACTCCCTGCGGCAGCTTAACGATAACGACTATTTGCGTGACATCCTGCTGTTGGGGCCGGATGTCCTGCATCCTGAGTGTCGAGATTTCTTTACTGACAAGATTTACGGCTTCAAGGCCGATGAGCCCATGCAGTCGCTGCTGTTTGCCAACACGGATCTCATGGCGAGTTACCGCAAGCTGGCCTATCTAAACCCTTTGGTGGGGAACATAGGGTTGAGCCTGCCGCTGCACCTTGGCTTCAAAAATCTCTACCTGATGGGGCTTGATAACGGCTTCAAATCTTCGGAACACCATCACTCCCGCTACAGCATGTACTACAACGAGAGCGGTGAAACCAGAAACGAGTTCAAGCAGATGGCCTTGGCGCAGGGGGATAGCATTCTTCCGGGTAACTTTGGTGGTGAGGTGATCTCTAACCAGCTGTTTGCGGCTTCAGTCATGATGCTGGAAGTTGCCGTGAAGGCGTTTCCGGATGCGCACTGCCATAACTGCAGTGATGGCGCTGCCATTACAGGTGCTATGCCGTTGCATCCTGTCGATATTGATCTGGAGCAGGCCCCAGTTCTGGATAAGCAAGCCTTGAGGCAATATCTGCTTACGGAGATGTCGGCGCCGATTGATATCGAGCGAGAGACGATCCAGCAGTGTATGGATGTCGAGTTTTTCAATATTTTGTTGAAGAAAATCAAAGCTGAATGGCGAGTGGAGATGACCAGTCGCTTTGCCTTGATACAACGCATGCAGACCCAAATGGAGTATTTATCCCAGGTTGGGCAGAGTCGCCAGCGCCATATTGCTGATGTGCTCTTTGGCAGCTTAAACTCGGCATTTACTCTGATCACGCATCTGGCTTATCAGATTGAGGATGAGCAGGCTGCTCTGGCGGCGGTACGTGAGTTGTTACCTCTGCTGGATGAGTTTTTCGATACCATGATGGCACTCTATGCTCATGGTCTAAAGATGGTTCAGGGTTCACATCACCATCTGTTGACCCGCGATTAGCGGTAGAATGGAAAATGGCCTCCAGCATGGGAGGCCATTTTTTTATCCGGCATCAGATGCGTTCTAGATCTTCCCAGCACAGCGGCGTGTTGGCCGCCAGATTGCGCCGTGCCACGGCGTTGATCACCCGGTCGTAATCAGCTGGTGGTAGACCCAGGCCAGGCCGTACCGAACGAACATGGGCGGCGGTCAACCGCTCGCCAGCGGCCACATCTTTGACCAGATAGAGAGAGCGGCGGAACTGGATGTTGCTCTGCTCGCTGGCGCTGAGGCTATAGCGTGGCGCACCGAGGGCGGACCAGGCGGTGCGAGTGTCCACAACCAGTTTGGAGAGCTCAACTGGCTCCATCGAGAAGGCGCTATCCGGGCCACCATCGGCGCGGCTCAGGGTGAAGTGTTTTTCCAGCAGCGTCGCCCCCAGGGCCGTGGCGGCCACGGCGGTCGCCGAGCCCAGCGTATGGTCGGAGAGGCCCACCTCGACGCCAAAACGTTGACGCATGTCGGGGATTGTTGCCAGATGATACTCTTCGGCCGGAGCCGGATACCCACTGACACAGTGCAGCAGCGCCACGTCGCCACAACCATGCTTGTGGGCCGTCTCCAGCGCCGCACCGATTTCGCGCTCATTGGCCATGCCGGTGGAGATGATGAGCGGCTTGCCGGTCTGTGCGGCGTAGCGGATCAATGGCAGATCAATGGCTTCGAACGAGGCAATTTTGTAGGCTGGCGCATCCAGATCCGCCAACAGGTCGATGGCCGTGAAGTCAAACGGGCTGCTAAATACCGTGATGCCCAACTGCTTGCCGAGGGCAAATAGCGGCGCATGCCACTCCCAGGGCATATGGGCCCACTGGTACAGATCATACAAGCGCTTCCCATCCCACAGGCCGCCATGGATCATAAACTCCGGGCGATCCGAATCCAGGGTGATGGTATCGGGTCTGTAGGTTTGCAGCTTGACGGCATCGGCACCTGCCTGCTTGGCGGCGTGAATTATGGCCAATGCACGCTCCAGCGATCCGTTGTGATTGGCTGAGAGCTCGGCGATCACATAGGGTGGTTGATCCAGGCCAATCGACCGTCCGTTAATCTTCATGGCTATTCCTCAAGAGATGCTCCTCAATAGCGTTGCGAGCCGCTCCAACCCGAGACCATCAAGCAGAGCTTGTCCGCGCTGACGGTAGGTATCTGCCTCTTGCCGCAAGGCATCCAGTGCGGCATGCAGTCGCGCGGGATCGGCCAGCTCGCGCAGGCTGAGTCGTTCGCCGAGTTGATAGTGGGCAATCACGGCATCATTGAATTGTTGATTGTCGGCGATGGGGACGCTCACGGTTGGAATGCCGATGCAGCAGCGCTCCCAAGTCATGCCGCCAGCGGCACCGATAGCAAAGTCATGGCTGGCTAGCAGTTGCGCAACGTCATCGCTGTGCTGCAGCAAGGTGACCGGCAATTGTTGCCGGGCGATGAGCGCATGCAGCTGGGTGTAATCGGGGTTGGCGGCCCCTGCCAGCAGAGTCCATTGGTAGTGGTGAATCAATTCTGCGTCGATCAACGTGTGCAGGGTCTGCAGGCAGGCATGAGCCGGGTCGGCGCCACCGAAGCCGATGAGGCCGCGACGAAATTCGTGGCAGTGGGTTTTGCGCAACTGGCGATAGATGGGGCGCAGCAGCGCATAATCAGACCCCAGCAGCAGGCGGCAGTCGGCATTGATCAGGGGCCGATACTCGGTTTCCTGACGCAGGGGCCCTTGGTCGAGTAACAGGGTCGCCTGATGGTGGCGATCGGCCAGATCATCAAGCACCAGGATCCGAGGCACCTGAGTCGCAGCCGCCTGCTCGAACCGGATGTCGAGGCCGTAGTGATCGACGATGAGCCACTGCGGTTTGAGTTCGCTCAACCGGGATAGGGCCTCGGTGTCATCCTTGATGGGCAGATAAACGTGCGAGGACAACAGGCTCTGCAGAGCTGGCGATAATGGTCGGCAGAGGAAGCCACACCGACCGCCTTGGGCGCTGAGCGTATCGGCGATAGCCAGACAACGCATCAGATGGCCTGTGCCTATCTGGCTGTCGGCATCGAGG
>JAYRLO010000111.1:0-8705 GCA_041905215.1 Aeromonadaceae bacterium | reverse complement strand
AGACCGGCCGAACAGGGAGTTGCAAAGTCGCTTCGCTGCGAGCGGTGTCAGATCGGGGACGTCTTCCTGAGCGTTCTCGGGAACAACGAATTCCAGAATGAAGCGAAGCATCTCCGATGTCTTGAAACGCTTTACCGCCGCAGACAAACGGGCGGCACGCAGGGCAGTGTCCCAGTGGTCGCTGCTGAAATTGCGGAGCTCCGCGAGGTAATCCTCTTCCAGGCTTTCATCAGAATAATAAATGCTTTCGTAAAAGCGCTCTGCGGGTGATTGCGTCTTTTCCATTGGAGAAACCATTTTGCCTAATGTATGCATACGTTAGCATGTAGTGAAATTAAAACAAGGTAAAGACAAAGAACCGCATTCAGGCGTTTCCCGGAGTAAGCAGATGGGCTGACAATTCGGCTGCGGTAATATCAAACTCAAGGTGTTTGATGAGCTCTGTTAATTGAGCGTTAAATGCCTCCCGCTCCAGTCCGGATTGGATGAGAAAGATCAGGGCCTTTTTCAGAACGGGCGGAGTACTCGCAATGTCGAGGAGAATGTTGCCCTCAATAACATGATCGCAATTTTCAAAAAGGTGGGCGTAACTCATTACGTGTATTCCATTTATCATTTTCAAATCGTGATAAAAATTAGATTACCAGAACGTCGGAAGCAAAAAAAAGCATTAAGCAGAAATGTATGGTATCCATCCTTCCTCCAGCTACCCTTGCGCCCTGATAATTTTATCCTGGGGGAGGGGGCATTGATCATTACATACCCGATCAGAAAAGCCGGGAACCAGAATGTCACCCGGATATCGAAGATGCAACGATTCAATATTAGTGTATTTAGCGTCTCCTGGCGGCAAAGTCGGTCGGCCGGAACTGGTAAACTGTATTCCACCTCGCCCGGGCTGGCAGGCGACTGACGTCTTGTCGGTTCATAGCCGGTGGTCGCGTCTGACAATACAGGCCCCTACAGTGTAAGGATTGTGATGGACGATAAAGAGCAGTTTACGAGTCTCGTGGCAAAGCATGCCTCCAGACTCACCGAAGAGCAGCTGGCCGGGTATGATGACTGTTCCCAGTATGGTGAATGCGTCTCGCCTTCATACGAAGTATTCCGGGGGTATCGTACCCGCCACACCCTGGATGAATTTCTGGAGCTGGCCATATCGCTGAATGCCATCCACCCGGATGAATATTTAACGGATATGCTGCTGAAGCCTCATGAGGTGATCGGTGCTCTGGCCGATGAAGGCGACCAGTTGAACAACGCCACCCCGGTTTATATCTTCCCGGATACCGGCGTCTATGCAGCGGCCGTCAGTGAAACCCGTGTGCTCGATGCCTGGCTTTGTTGGCCATGCTACCCGGCGAACTGGTAATGCGTCCGTTGGAATTGCACCGGCAGGATACGAATTTAACCGACCCCGTGGCGGGAGGGTTATCACAATTGCATGTCCTCATCCCTAAAGTCCCCTGCCAGACCCATACGTGCTGTCAGGCTTCGCCTGATTTGAGATCAGTGCAAATACTTCAGCCGATAACTTTTTGTTTTCTTTTTATTTTCTCCCTGTTTCCTCAAAATTCGCGTGCGGCCTGGTCAGGGCACGATTGTCACATAGGGTGTATTGAAGCGGGCAGGATGGTCGGGTGGGCACGGCCTGGGTTTGAGTCGGACACTATGTGGGATGAGGACATGCAAAATATTCGCTTTATCTGTGAAAACTGTTGTCTACGGGCAGTCACCAGTTCAAGTTACACCATCCACGTTAGCTTTTAATAAGAGTGGTTACGATGTTCAGTACTGAGAAAAAATCAGAGCATTTAGGTCAGATCATAGTGATTGATCCCGCGCTTCTTGGGCAGGGTATAGAGGTTGGCCCGGTCGTAGTGTTTGATTTGGGGCACGCCAGCAAAGGGGTTGCGGACTTGATGCGCGATGCTGAAAAGCTTGATGGTTTATCCCCAACGACAATAGCAAACAGACTTTCACGATGACCGAACAAGGTCGATTCGGGCAAGGCGGCGGAGGGGCACATCTCCCAATGATAATGAGGTTATGCAACCTGTTAGTCACCGGCTTGCCTGATGTTATGATTGACATCTCTTTTGACCGGTCTGTAGTTGAGCATTAATTCGTGAGGAATACGGTATCAGCGGATAAAAGTAGCATGTTTGCTATCGCCTCCAGCTGTGAAAACCCTCGGTGGGTGCAAGAAGTTGAGAGCCGTGGGGGGATGACCCGTAAGGAATGGGCTGACTTTGTGGATCGAAATTTTAACCCTCCTAAATAGAGTAAATTCCGATTGGCATTGTTGCAGGAATTATGGTGCCGCAGCTTATTGGGTGTTTGTCAATTGCCGGGAAGTATTCGCTGGCATATCACTTAAACGGGAGTAGTAAGTGAGAGAACCTCGTCCACGCCATACATTACAGGTAGTCTGTGTCCCGTCTCTGAATATACAGGATCTGGGGCTAACCAGTTTTCATAGCTGGCTCTTATCAAAAGGCTATGACACGACCAATGCCAGGAACAACCGTACTTGCTGGGCAAGGGAAGGTGGCTGGCACCTGAAGCGATGCAGACATCTGGCAACGGGCGAAGATCATTTCTGGTTTATCGCATTCAACGGTACCGGCGGCGACATTTTTCCTGTGAAAACCCAGCAGGACTACCGTGCTGCCTACCGCAAGCTTGAAGCGTATGGATATGCACCGGCCGTTATTGAACAATTGAACACAGGCGTTGCCTATAATCTTGCTTATTCACGGACACCTGTGGGATGCAAATAAAGGTTCATCCGTATAAATAAAGTATCATCCGTATAAATAAAGTTTCATTCTGAGCCTGCATCCGCTATGTTGAGGTCATCGACACAGCGGGGGCAGGCTTTCTCATGTCTGGAACATTCAAGGGGCTGACCCAGGCCCAGATCGATAGAAGGCTCAAGGACGGGCGTGGTCAAGGCCAGGGATCAGACTACAAGCCGTTCATCTACACAAGGGACGTGTCCTCGCTGGGTCGCTCCCACCGCCTGCCTGGCAGCAAGACCCGGCGTTTACACCATCTTCTATCCGATCTTGAACTGGCCATCTTCCTGACCTTGGATCGGTCTCCCCATGTCACCGATATCCGTGAACAGTTTCCGATGCGGGTCGAAGATACGGTGCGCATCGCCGAGGAGCTTGGCCTGCCCCACGGTTGTTACAAGGGTACCCCGCAGGTACTGACCAGCGACTTTCTGGTGGATTTCGAAGATCCTCAGCGCCCGAGCATCGCGATTCAGGCCAAGTACAGTACCGACCTGCAGAAGCCTGAAGTTATCGAGAGGCTTGAGCTTGAAAGGCGCTACTGGCAGGAAAAAGGTATTCCCTGGGTCATCGTTACGGAGCGCGAGGTATCCAAGGTGGCATTTGCCAATATCCAATGGCTCTATCCTGCCCATGCTGAAGGCGACATCGCTCAGGACGATCTCGCCCATTACCAGCAGCTGTTTCTGCTCGAGTTTCAGCGTCACCCAGACCGGAAGCTGACCGCTATTGCCCAAGGACTGGATACCTCCGGCCAGCTGGAGGCCGGTCAGGCGCTCTATTGGCTACGCCAGTTGCTGGCCCGGCACTGTTTCCTTTTCGATCTTGACACTCCTTACCGGGAGCTGAAGCCGAAAGACCTGGTTGCCAACTCTCATCAAATGCATCAGGAGCTGAGCAGTGTTGCCCGTTAATCAGGTGTTCCGGATGGGGGAACTGCGAAAGCGCCTGCTTTGGTCCGGTACCGAGCAGGCAATCTGGATCGATATCGATTCGGACACGGCGTTGCCCGAACCGATATCGATTGTAGAGCTGGAGCGTCTGATCATGGAGCGGGAGCTGGAGAGCATTGCCGATCCCTTCGAGGAAACAGTCCTACGGGAGGTTGAGGAAGGTTCCCTTGATCAGCAGAAGCGTGATGAAGCTTGGGGAATGCTGGCGGATTTTGTGCACGACCCCCAGCTTTTCGTGCGGCGCCCCAGAGGGCTCATTGTCAGAGGCATCATGGAGCGCCATGGTGTCACCAATCAGACGGTGTATAGGTTACTGAGGCGCTACTGGCAGCGAGGCATGTGCAGGAATGCCCTCTTGCCGGACTATGTCAACTCGGGCGCCCGTGGCAAGCGCAGAAAGCCGAACCAGGCCAAGCTGGGAAGGCCCAGAGTGGTGATGGAGGGGAAAGGGAGCAATGTCACGCCGGACATCGAGCGCATTTTTCGCCGGGTCATCGAGGAACGTTTGCTCAAGGAAAAACATCCGTCCATTCCTGATGCCTACGCCGCCGGGCTGAATCTGCTCCGTGCTGTTCTGACGGAGCTGCCGACCTCCGAACTGCCTACATTGGGGCAGTTCCGTTACTTCTATGGGCGCGAATATCACTTCACCGACACCTTGCCATGCAGGGTGTCCGCAGTGGATTTTGCCAAGGACTTCCGACCGCTCAGCAGTACATCGACGACCGAGGCACTGGGGCCCGGATACCGCTACCAGATCGATGCCACCATCGCCGATATCTATCTGGTTTCAGAACATGATCGCAGCCTTATCGTCGGCAGGCCTGTCGTTTACATGGTGATCGACGTGTTCAGCCGCATGGTCGTTGGTATGTACGTCGGATTCGAGGGACCTTCCTGGGTCAGTGCCATGGTGGCATTGGCCAACACGGTCGCCGACAAGGTTGAGTATTGCCGCCAGTATAGCGTGGAGATCGATGCCAGCGACTGGCCGGTCAAAGGCTTGCCGGATGTGGTGCTGGCCGATAAGGGCGAACTGAATGGCACCAAGGTGGAAGCATTTTCCCAAGCCTTCGGCGTTCGCATCGAGAATGCACCGGCCAGGCGAGGAGATGCCAAGGGGATCGTCGAGCGTTATTTCCGGACGGTGCAGGAGCGTTTCAAGCCCTATGCCAGCGGTGTGGTCGAGGACACCACCAGCCGGAAGCGGGGTGGCCACGACTACAGACTTGATGCCAGTCTGACCTTGCCCGAGTTCACCCAGATCATCATTGCCGGCATCCTCTACCACAACAACTTTCATACCTTGAGCAAATACGACAGAACCTCTGGTATGCCGGGCGATCTGCCAGCCATCCCGGTCATGCTGTGGAACTGGGGCTTGGCCAACTTGACCGGCCGGTTACGTACTGCGCCCGAGGAGCTGGTGCGGATAAATCTCTTGCCCCATGAGTCGGCCACGGTTTCGGAGCTGGGAATCAGACTGTTCGGCTGCTTCTACACCTGCCAGGAAGCAATCAGGGAGGGTTGGTTTCACCGAGGCCAGGGGCGCCGGCCGACAGGGGTAACGGTCGCATACGATCCGCGTAGCGCCGACCACATCTACCTGCGGCCGTCCAATAGTCTCAAGGACTACTGGGTTTGCGATCTTGCCGACCGCAGTCGACGCTTCAGGGGGATGACCTTCTGGGATGTCTGGCTGCTGTCCAGAGAGGAACGGCGTAGCGATACCAACGCGGCGGCGGAAGCTTTGGTAGAGAGAGGCAATCTTCTGAAGCAGATCGAGTCCATCGTTGCCCAGGCAGAGGATGCCAGTCCGCTCAAAACGGGTATGACCACGAAGGATCTGGGAACCCAGATCCGCGAGAACAAGCAGCAGGAAAAGCGCCAGGAACGCCAGAAAACAGCATTCAAACCGGATAAAGCACAGCAGGAAAAGCCAGCCGAGGTGATCCCACTGCGGGGCGAGAAGCAGGAAGATTATGCCTTCCCAGATCTCAGTGACCTGATATTCAAGGAGGAAGAGGATGACTGAAGAATTCCAGCGCGGAGTCATTCCCCTGGCGCGTTACCAGGAGCAGCAGCTTCCCGAGTATCAGGACAATCCGCTCATCAGCGCATTGCCTCCGATTCCTGATCTGCAGGAGGTGGTCGATCTATTGCAGCAGCTTCCCGGTTTCGAGCCGCAGGAGGCGCTTCTGGATGGTCGGCTCAGGGCACATGCGATTGCCCGCCTGTTGCACGGCTTCTTCCAGCCGCTGAGCCATCACTTGGAGCTGGAGAGCAAGATCAGCCTGATGATCCGTCAAGGGTACATCGGTCGGAATCCGGCCAGCGGTGCCTGGTATGCGCACCTGCAGAATGGCTATCGCCGTGTCGAGGAGGAGGATCTGGATGCGGCGGTGTACCAGAGTGTCTCCTCTACGGCCAACAGCCTGTCGCTGTTCGGCTGCTCCGGTTGCGGCAAGACGCGCACGCTGGAGCGGATTCTGGGCATGTACCCCCAAGCTCTCCATCACCCTGATTACGACATCACCCAACTGGTCTACCTGAAGATCGACTGCCCAATTGACGGTGACTTGGATGAGCTGTGCCTGAGCTTCTTCAACGAAGTAGACAAGATCCTGGGTACCCACTACAGCCGTAGCCACGGACGCAAGAAGCTGGGTACCAAACGTCTGCTGGCATCCATGTGCCAGCTGGCCAATCTGCACACGCTCGGAGTGCTGATCATCGACGAGGTTCAGAACCTCAACGAGGCACGCTCCGGTGGTGCCGAAAAAATGCACAATTTCTTCGTGTCGCTGGTGAACACCATCGGTGTTCCGATCATTCAGGTCGGCACCCACCGGGCCAGCAAGTTCTTCCAGCGCACGTTCCGGGCTGCTCGGCGGGTCTCCGGGTTGGGCAGCATCCGCTGGGATAGGTTGCCTCGGGACGAGCATTGGAAGCGTCTGTTGAAGCGGCTTTGGAAGTATCAGTGGCTGCGAAATGCGGCGCCGCTGGATGATGAACTGGAGGCTACGATGTACGACCTCACCCAAGGGGTCATGGACATCGTCATCAAGCTGTTCGCGCTGGCGCAGATCCGGGCGATAGTGACAGGTGTCGAGTGCATTAAGCCGCTGTTGCTGCGCAGGGTTTTCGAGGACGAGTTCAAACCGGTCCATCCGATGCTGGCGGCCTTGCGGAGCGGTAGGCCCGAGCTGATCGCCAAATATGACGACCTGCTGATGCCAGAGATCGAGGGACGGTTGCTGACCCTGACTCGCTCTCTGGATAGCGTCCCCCAACCTAAACCACCGGCCCCTCCGGCTGATGACAAGGCAAAGCGGTTGGCCGCCCTGCTCGAAGGTATGGAAATCCCGAGGGACATCGCCATTCCCATGGCCGATGAATTGTTGGCGGAGAATCCGGACATCCCGCTGGCGGCCCTGATTCACAAGGCCACGGCCTACCTCGCGCAGGACGCTCCCAAGAGGCCCGGCATTTCCAGAGTTAAGCGGACGGAGTGGGGGTGCCTATCCGAGGAGGATCTGCGCCGACGTTATGCCGATGGGCCTGAAAGCGAGGCCTATGACAGATTCAAGCAGGCTGGCTTGATCCTCGATCTACGGCCTCTGCTGAGAGCGAGCTGACATGTACTTCCCCAGGCTCTACCCGGACGAACTGCTTTACAGCGGTATTGCCCGGTGCCGGGTACATCTGGGGATAGGCAGCCACAAGACCTTGCTGCACATGCTTTTCGGTGACAGCAAGGTTGCCGCGATCACCGATCTGCCCACACACCTGACTGCGTTGGCGAACAACACGGGCTTGGATGCGGAAGGCATGATCCTGAATCACACGCTGTTCCCGCTCTATGCCCCTTTCATTCCGCCGGAGCGCCGTACCGATCTTTTTCAGGCCATGCTTGCTCCCGACCGGCCGACGATTGGTCTGTCTGGGGCCTCGACGGCCTTGGTCAAGTGGCCCGATTGGCTGCGTTACTGCCCGATCTGCTTTGAAGATATGGCTGCGCGCTACGGTGAACCCTACTGGCGGCGTAGCTGGCAGATTCAAGGGATAGATGCCTGTCCCGAGCATGGCTGTCAGCTCCTGAACTCACCTATCCCGTTCCGTCGAGCGCAGCGGCACGAGTTTCATCCAGCCTCCCCACTGTTTCTTCCACCTGATCTTCACGTGAGTCCTGCGGGCGAGGAGGCTATCAGGCTCGCCAAGGCTGCTATGCAGCTGCTGGCGCTCGAAGAGGTGCAATCGCCTGGCTACGGACGCTGGACCAACCTGTACCGGCACCTGGCAACAGAGTGCGGCGCCAGACGCGGCCGTCAGGTCAGGGCTGAAGTCATCTGGGAGAAGATTCTGGCATCCCATCGCAGGGATTGGCTTGCTGCGAACGGTCTGCTGACATCCGGAGAGCCTCCGCCCTGGCTGTTGGCGATATTCAGGAAGCATCGCAAGGGATTCAGTGCGCTGCAGCATCTGATCGTCTGGACCAGCCTGCGCCCTGGCCAGCATGCTGGCGAGCTGATCAGCGAGGCGAAGATTCGCCAGGTCGACCCTGCCTCCGACCGGTCAGTGCAGCTGCTCCCCGCTGAATTTGAGCAAAAGCAGCAATACCGAGCCGTTTGGCTGCAAGCACTGGATAACCACGGTGGCGCCAAGGCAGCCAGGCAAAACGGAGGAGAGGCATGTTACGCCTGGCTCTATCGTCATGACCGAAGCTGGCTGATGGCTGAGAATCAGGCCAGACCGCGCCGACAGGGCAACAACAGCCATGTTGACTGGCAAGCGCGGGACAGAAAGCTGGTACGCCTGCTGATCCGAATTGGCAGAGACAGCGAAGAAGACCGGAGCCTTCCGCGCATGAGTCGCAACTGGCTCCTGCAGCAGCTACCCCATCGGGCATCAGTCGAGCATCATCTCGCTCAACTGCCCCTGTGCCGCACTT
>JAYRLO010000110.1:0-8802 GCA_041905215.1 Aeromonadaceae bacterium | reverse complement strand
AAAAGCAAGGGCGCCATTGGCGCCCTTGATGATCCCGGCGGGTTCGTTTTTAGACGGTGGCCGCCAGCTTGGCCAACTGTTTGAGTCGCCTATTCACCGCCTGACCGATGCTTTTTTCCCCATCACTTTTCAGCGGCTCCAACTGGCCGAGGTCATTGCAGTGGGCTATGGCCAGCAAGCGCGCCTCCAGCGGCCCCTGCTGCAGTAACTGCCGCAATTGCTCGGGCATTTCCTGCTGCATGGTGGCGATATGCTGGGCGTTGCCTGCGATCAACATCCACCGTGCATCATCGGCCTTCTCGATCAGATAGCGTCTATGTTCTGGCAGCAGCGCCGGGTTCAACAGCAGTTGTTCAATGACTTCCGGGCAGTCATCCAGCAGCGTCTCCAGGCGTATGCCTTCGGTGATATAACGCGCCGCCACCATGCGATCCTCAATCCGGTGGCTCCAGATAAAGAGCTGCAGCTTGATGTTGAATTCGGCGTCGTTGTCACTCCACCAGTACAGGATATCCGCTTGACGCTGTGATAGCTGGAATGTCTGCCGAATGCGGGTGGCTGCGGCACGGCCGACGGAGTCATCAACATCGCGACAGCGTTTCAGAAGCATGCCCAGATGGCAGGCGGGGTGGCTCAGGAACTGCTTGCGCACCTTAGGATCGTCGGCCTCATAACTGGCGTCCAGCTCTCTCCTGGTCAGGCTGCCGGGCAGAATTATTCCTGCCTTTTTTAAGGCGATGCGATGTTTTTGATGCTTTAGATGGTAACCGTTATCCCAGGTGTTCTTGATGATCGCCTGTACGTGCGGTGATGGGTGCTGTTGCAGCTGCGCTTTGATCTGTTGGCATCGTTCGTTCTCACTCCATGCATGCATGATTTCGTGGGCTTTCGCCAATGGAGATAACCCCTTGGCCAAGGCGACTTGAACTTCCTCGCGCGGATCATTGGCTAGGATTTGTAGCGCTTGGGGACTGGAAAAGTGAAACGCCGCCTCTTGGCGCAGAGCCAGTGACTCATCCTGCAGCAAGAGCAGCTCCTCTTCGGGTTGACAGCGCTTGATGAAATACTCGATAAAATCGACGTGAGTGTGAATAAAGCGGATCCGTTGTTCGGTGGTTGCCCTTGGTATCCACTCCGCTGTGGATTTTGAATAGGCAACGATCTCGGTAAGCGCCTCAATGATGGCTGGGTTGTCCTGGCGTATCCAGAACAGCTGCGCCTCTTCATCCCTGCGGGAGCAGGCCGTGATAGCCGCCTGCACATAGATCTGTTCATTCCAGTGTCGGGTCAGCTTGGGTTGCTCCAGCAACCGGGCCAAGGCCTCTGGCTGTGACAGATGACCGAGCAAGAGACCGAGAAACTGCGGATCGCGCTCCTCCAAGAAGAGCTTTTGCCACTCCAGTTTTAGTTCACTACCGAGTTTGGGGCACATGGCCTGCAGCATGGCGATTTTTACCGCCGGAGCTATCTGCTCCCGGGTGGCCAGATAGAGTTCACGTTCATAACGCAGCGTCTGACCCAGACAGGCCTGCACACTGGCAAATGGTGTCTGTCCCAGCTGGGCTATGATGGCCGGATTTTGGGTGTAACTGGCAACGGCTTGCTGCACCCGCTCGTCGCTGTCCAGCGCCAGCTCCAGCAAGAGCGCCTGATCCTTGAGGCCATATGCCGCTGCTGCCCGCACGGCACCATCCGGATCGGTGGCAAAACGCTGACGCACAGTCTGCCCCTCTTGGGGATTAATCCAATAGCTGTGGCGCAAGGCACTGGCTCGCACCTGGGCCGCCGGGTCATCCAGTAACAGGTTGCGTTGTTCTTGCTCCATCTGGTTGTTTGCCGCAGCTGCCGCTCGAACCTCGGGCTCCGGATCGGTGGCCAGCTGGCGCAACATGGCGGCATTACAATGGGGATTGGCGGCCAGCGCCAGGCGCACGGCAAGGGATTCATCTTTCACCAGCCCCTGCAGTAACTTTGGGTTATCCAGATTGCTGGCCATACCCAGCCGTTTCTCTTCGCTCTCGCCGGTGACCTGACCTTGGGCCAGATGAGGGTACTGATTCAGCACGACCACGCGCACCGCATCCACCTTGTCGTGGGCCAGTTGCTGCAGCAGGGTTTCCGGACAGTCCGGATTGCGGGCTATGGCCTGACGCACACCGGTTCTGTGGTCGTTGGCCAAGGCGTGGAACAGGAAGGCATTCAGATCCCGCCGTTCGGCGATGCGTTTGAGGCAATTGGGTTGGATGAGGAGCAGTGAGCGCTGCACCGAGGCGATGGAGACGTTGCGAGCGCCCAGCGCATAGAGACGGGTTTCTTCTTCAGGGTGCTGATCGGCGAGAAATTGCATCACCATGCCATTGCCTCTGCCGCTGGAGAGTAGTTGCTGGATCTTCCACGCCCCCTTCTCTTCCGATTCGAGGGGTTCCAGGGTCTCCAGCATCAGTAGACCGACCCCGGGATTTTGGCGGATCAAATGGGGTAGGTAGTGGTTGAACTGGGGCCAGAACCGTTCCGGGCAGTTTGGATGCAGGGCGCTGGCCTTCTGCAGGCAGAGCGGCTGGTCATCGGTCATTAGCTTGGCAAATTTACCGGATTTACTCTTGGGAGCCAGCGCCAAGGCCAGCAACGGCTGCCAGCTCTCCTCCGCGGCGTTGGGATTGGCCACTATGGTTTGCCAGATGGCCGGATTCTCACTGGCATTGGCCAGCGCCTTGAGCGTTCGGCCATCGGCCTTGGCGGCTAGCACCGACTGCTGTTCGGTCGTGAGGGCCGGATTGTGCGCCAGGCCGAACCACAAGGCCGCGTCATCGCTCGCCAGATAGGCGCTCAGCAGATCGGTGGGTGTCTGCGGGTTGAAGGCGGTGCTTTCGCGCACCCAGCTGGTCTCATCGGCCGCCAGCCGACGCAACGATTCGGCGGAGGCGTTGGGGTGCAGCCCCACCAGGTAACGGGCCATGGGGTCCGGGTGGGTGACCTGAGCGTGCAACTGCTCGGCACTTAAGGTGGCGTCGTGCAGCTGTTTCAGATCCTTGATAAATAGCGCCGAAGCGCTCTGTGTCTGGCTATCCATATGCTCTCTTCCCTCGTTGATTCTTATCGTCGTAGTGCTAGTTGTGCGGTTGATTGGCCAAGCGCAGCACCTCGCCGAAGGGGAAGTGCTGGTTGCGTTTGCCGCCCGGGGTCACCACCCAGAGCAGCTCCTGTTCCGGCGGACGCTTGGGAAACTCGCCGTCACCATCGGTCAGGTAGATGATGACCTGATTCGGGTTGCGCTCCCCATGGCGATGGATATGGTGGAAGAAGACGGCAAAACTGGTGCCACCACCGCCTACCGCCGATGGGAGCTCGACCCCCTTTTCCAACGGGTGGGGGCCATCTATCTCGCAATCGACAAAGTAGAGCTGCACATCCAGCGAGGGGTAGGCGTTGCGGATGCCATCGACCTCGGTCAGGAACTGGCGCAGATCGTCATCGTCGATGGAGCCGCTGGTATCGACGGCAATCAGCGCCGTCAGGTGGTTCTCCTCATCCTGCAGGGCATCCAGATAGAGCCCTTGATGGATGAAGCGACGGTCATAGCCGTTGAAATCCAGCGGCGTGCGGGACAGATAGCGCCATAACTGGGTGCGCCAGTCGATCTGCGGATGCAGCAGGGCATCGACTTCGCGCTGCAGTCCGGCGGGTAGCCTGCCATATTGCTCGTTATGCAGGCGTTCGGCGGTCTCGGCCCGAATCAAGGCCCCGCGCCAGAACTCGCTGGTGGGGTTCGTCTCGGCTTGGGGCGGCGCCTCGGGCAGATCCGATTGATGGGGGTAACGCGTTAATGCGCGCTGCCGGGCGATCGCCAGTTGTTGGCGCGTCTGTGCCGCGGGTGAATGGGGTGCTGGTTCGGATTGCGGCTCGCTCGGACCCTCGGCCTCATCTTCTTCGCCTTCACCATCCTCATCATCGGCCCCCATGTCGCTCCCTTCTGCTGTGGATGCTAGAGCGGCGGCTGGTGGCATGTAACGCTGTTGCAGCGCCTCATACACCTCTTCGACGGCATAATCGGCAAACTTGCGGTCGTGCGCCGTCAGCGGCGGAATGGCGAAGTGACCGGCCTCGGCAATCAGGTTGTTGACGACTATGTCGGCGGCCAGATTCCACAGTGGCAAGTCACGCGCCCCGCGGCGCTGGGCATGCAGCAGGGCCACATGCAGGGTGGCATGCAGCAGGGTGCCGATGCGCTGCTCCTTGTCGAGTTGCCGGAAGTAGTCGGCCCCGACGGTGACGCAGCGTTCGCCGCAGGAAAAGCCCTGGCAGCGCTCCTCGATCCGGTAATCGATGAACAGCGCCAGGGTGGCAAAAAACGGGTGCAGACGGCGCAACTGCAAGCGGTAACGGCTGATTTCATCCTGCATGGGTTAGCCCATCAAGAGTCGGGTGTAGTCGTTGAGGAAGCTGCGCAACTGTTCACTGGCCAGGATCTGCTTCTGCAGCGCGGGTAGCTGCTTCTTCTCCCGCAGCAGCGGGAAGAGGTCGGTGGCAAACAGCTGAACCCACTCGGCTGTGGCGTGTTCGGCCAGCCAGCTCAGGGCGGGCAGGGCCTTGGCCGCCGTGGTACAACGGCGCACCAGACCGGTGACCACCGCATATTTGAGCGAGGTCTCGGTCGGGAATGCGGGCTGACTCTTGCCGTCGGCGATGGCGTCCAGATCCGGCAGGTCGCGCATGATGGCCACATAGGCATTGAATTCGGCGGCAACCGGGCCGACCGCAGGGGCAATTTTCAATCCGGCGCTAAATAGCTGGCTGGCCATCTCCCAACTGCGCGGTGAGGGCCAGGCCCGTTCGTGGGGAATGATCTTGTGCAGCAGATCGGGACGGAAACTCAGAAAACCGAGGACCAGCTCATGCAGGTTGCTGCGATAGCCATAGGCGCGGAAGTCGGCCAGCTCCGGCTCCACATCCAGGTGGATGAAGCGGTTGGCCAGTGGAGCCGGCATGTCGTAGACCGAAGCCTTGTCCTCCTTGCGGTTGCCGGCGGCCCAGATAAACCACCCCTCCGGCACTTGGTAGCTGCCGACGGCCCGATCCAGGATCAGCTGTTGGGCCACCCCCTGCAGGGCGGGCGGTGCCATGTTGATCTCATCGAGGAACAGGATGCCGCGTCCGCTCTGCGGCAGGAACTCCGGCGGTGCCCAACGGGTGATCCCCTCCTGGGGAACCGGCAGGCCGCGCAGATCGGTGGGGGCTAGCTGGCTCAAGCGCAGATCGACAAACTCCAACTGATGATCTTCGGCAATCTGCCGCACTATGCTCGACTTGCCGATGCCGGGTGGTCCCCAGATCATGGCGCTGAGTGACAACTGTTGTTCGACCAGCTTGGTCAGATAATTTTTCAGGGCTGAGGGTGACATACGGATTCCTGAGCAATAGATAGCGGAGAGCTCCCGCGCCGGATTGCGCTGGCGCAGGGGGTTATATTCATTCGGCCATCACGGCCGCTAATACATGCATTCATACCGATCATCCTTGTCGGTTCGGTGGCTCGGGCGAGACATCCTCTCTCGCCTTCGTTGACTGACTGGTGTTGGCATTTATTCCGGGTGCCACCCCTGCGCCAACTGAGCCTGGGCCCAGGCGGCGATCTGTGGGTTTGAGTGTTCACGTAACGATGTGCGGGAGCGCGGGCCCAGCCGGTCGAGGGTGATGAGTCGTTGCGCGGCAGCGATGACGGCCTCGATATGATTTCCCTCCAGCACAGTGCGGAGTGCGGCTGGCTCTTCGCAGCGGGCGATGGCCTGCAGTTGGACCTGAGTACAATCATCCCGGCAGAGGGGGCCGAGTCGGCTTATCGCCATCTGGGGGTTGTGGCATAACGCCAGACGCACCGCCGGATAGACCGATTGTTCGAGCTTGGCGAGCAGCTTGATATGGGTGGCGCAGAGTCGCCGGATCACCGCCTCCGAGCTGGCTACCGCCAGTTGTACCGGCTCTTTGCTCAGATAGAGCAGCTCATCGAGCAGCAGGCCGCCGAGCGCCGGATTGGCCAGCACCGCCACCATCACCTCGGCGCAGTCGACCGGGATGCTCTCCAGCGTTGGGGGAATCGTTCGGTAGCGCGCCAGCAACACGGCGCCATCGGGTTCAGCGTGCGCCAGCAGTTGTAACTGCTGGTTCATCTCGCCCTCATCCTTGGGATGCAGCTTGGCCAGTAGTGCCGTTGGCAGCCGGGGCTCTTGTTGCAGCGCCTGCGCGACCGCTGCGCGGACCTCGGCACTCGGATCCTGAGCCAGTTGCAGCCAGTGCCACAGACTGGCGCAGGGGTGTGCCGCGGCTTGGGCGCGCAATGACGGCATGGGGTGCGCCACAAATGGATCGAGTTGAAAGCTGCGGCGCAGCGTGGCGAGCTCGGCCAGAGCCGACTCGAGTTGCTGGCGTTGTTGCGCCTCGGCAGAGCGGAAGGTGATGGTCCAGCTGTTATCGATGACCAGTTGGATCTGGGGCAGCGGGTTCGCCTGTATTCGAGCCTTGGCCTCCAGGTAGTCAGGGTCGTTAAGCAGTGGTGCGCGTTCCTGGCTCTGTTCCGGTTCGTGCGCCATGGCCTGAGCCAGCGCCAACTGTATCTCGTCGTCGCGATCGGCGCTCAGCGCCAGGATTGCCGGTGCCGTGATGCAGTGGCGGGCGGCCAGTCGTCGCAGCTCCAATGAGCTCGCGTCGATCAGTTGCAGTTCTACTTGCGCATAGAGCGGATCCGTCAGCAGATGTTGCCGACTGCGCCGGGTCAGGCTCTGCAACAGCAGCGATTTTTGTCGCTCCGTGTCGGCAGAGAGGCAGCTCAGCATGACTTCCGGTGCCAGTGCTGTGTTGGCTAGCAGGGTTTCGCGGATGGTGTCGTCAGCGATGCCAGCCCAGATGCGCTGCTGCTGAACCAGCTTGCTGGTGGCGGCGGCCTTGGTGCTGCACTCCGGATCCAGCTTGCCCTGTTGTCGCCAGGTCCCAATCAATTGGGCCAGCACCTGCGCATCGCTAAAGGCGGGCAGCAGCGGCCCCAGCAAGGCTGGGTCACCATCCTGCAGCAGGGCGTGTTGCCAGGCTGGGCGTAGCAGAGCAACCCCATCCTGATACTCGAACAGGTGCCGCTCGCGCACTATGTCACGCCGCGTCGTCAGCCGCAGGTAGGGATAGAGCGCGGCGTACAGCTCCGGGGTGCGTATTGCCTGGACCAGCCGCTGATGCACATCCTCAAATTGGGATTCGGTCAGTGCCTGCAGTGTCGGCAGATCCTGGCTCTTGTCGAGCACGGTCAATTGCACGACTTCATCGGGGTCGCGTGCCAGCCGCAGCAACAGAGTGGCTGACTGGCTATTCGTCGCTACGGCATGACGTACCAGGGGGCTCTCATCCTCGGCCAGGGTGGCCAGCCAGGCTTCAAGACCCCGTTTTTTGAGTCGCCAGTGGTGGTTAATCACGCAGGCACGGATCTCGGGCTCGGCGTCCTGCACCAGCCGCTCCAGTGTGGAGGGCAACACTTCGCTGTGCTCGGCCACGCAGAGGCGAAGCGCCATCTCGCCATCCTGACTGAGCCAGTCCAGCGTCTGCCCATCGGTGTGGTAGTTCTCGGCGACGGCAAGCCGCACCTCCAGCGATTCATCCTGTGCCAGCTCGGCCAGCAGTTCTGGCTGGGTCAGTTTTTTCGCCATGGCAATCCGTTTGGCCACAGGTAATGGCTTGTCGGTGGTTGCTGTACCTGCCAACTGTGGATACTGATTGAGCACGGCCGCCCGGACACTGCTCTCGGGGTCGTTGAGCAGTGCCGTGCGCAGCTCCGGCGGACAGGCTGGGTTGACGCCGAGCGCGGCCCGGACGCCGGGTCGCTCTGCCTGGACCAACCGGTGGAACAGGAAGGTGGTCAGATCCGGGCGGGCGGCGATACGCAGCAGGGTGTGATAGGGCAGCAGGGCCAGGCGTGGTTGTATCTCGGCGATGGCGAGGGTTGGTGCACCGAATGCCTTGAGGTGATCCTTCTGCTCGGTAGTACGACTCAGTGTGGACATCACCATGGCGGGCCCATTGGCGGCGGTCAGCCACTGGGTGCATTTCCACGCCAAGGGGGGCTCGGGCTGCAGCGCCCCCGGGTTTTCCAGCAGCCGCAGGGCAAACTGCGGATTCAATTTCAACTGTTTGGGTAGATGGTGCAGCAGGCTGGGCCACAACCGCTCCGGGCAGTTGGGGTGGCGGGCCGCAGCCTTCTGCAGACACAGCGGCATGTTGGCCCCTGTCACTAGCCGGGAGAACTTGCCGCCCTTGGTCTTCGGATTGAGGGCCAGGGCCAGATCGGCGTACCAGTCGCACGCGCGCGCCTTGCCGTCATCGAGAATGGCCTGCCATACCGAGGTGGAGTCGCTCTGGTTGGCGAGTGCCAGTTGTAGGGTGGCATCGCCCAGAGCCACCAGCTCCAGCTGCTGGGCCTCGCTGAGGGCGGGGTTATGGGCCAGGGCCAACCAGAGCGCCGGATTGCCGGAGGCCTGGTGGGTGGCCAGCAGATCGGCGGGTGAGTGCGGGTTAAAGGCGGTGCTTTCGCGTACCCAGGGGACGGCGTCGGCGGCCAGCTGGCGCAGCGTCTCGACCGAGGTATCCGGGTGCAGACCAACCAGATAGCGGATAGTGGGCTGGTCATGGGCTGCATGTTGCTGCAGTGCATCCGCCGAGAGGCGTTCTCCCGGCCAATTCGAGAGGTGATGACAAAGTTCGTCGTGAGTCATGTGAGGCTTCCCTGCCCGTGCATTGTTATGCTCTTTTTGATCTGGTCGCGTGGTT
>JAYRLO010000366.1:0-1576 GCA_041905215.1 Aeromonadaceae bacterium | reverse complement strand
ATCATGCTGTGATTGCATTCTTAATGAGTGGAGAACCTCGCAATGGCACAGCATTTTGACTATATCGCCATCGGTGGCGGCAGCGGCGGTATCGCCTCTGCCAACCGGGCTGCCATGTACGGTAAGAAAGTTGCCCTGATTGAAGCCAAAGAGTTGGGTGGAACCTGCGTCAACGTAGGCTGCGTCCCGAAGAAAGCCATGTGGTATGCCGGCCAGATCGCCGATGCCCTGAAATATGGCGCCGATTACGGCTTCGACACCACTCTCAACCACTTCGACTGGGCCAAGCTGGTCGAGTCCCGCCAGGCCTACATCGGCCGCATTCACACCTCCTATCAGAATGTACTGGGCAAGAACCAGATTACCGTCATCAAGGGATTCGCTCGCTTCGTCAATAGCAACACGATCGAGGTCAATGGTGAGCAATACACCGCAGATCACATCCTGATCGCTACCGGTGGCCGCCCGGAAATTCCGGCCATCCCGGGTGCCGAGCTGGGTATCGACTCCGACGGCTTCTTCGAGCTGCAGAGCCAACCCAAGCGGGTTGCCGTGGTAGGTGCTGGCTATATTGCCGTCGAGATCGCAGGGGTGATGCAGGCACTGGGCTCAGAAACCCATCTGGTAGTGCGCAAGCACGCCCCGCTGCGCAATTTCGATCCCATGATCCACGAGACACTGGTCGAAATCATGGCGCAGGAAGGGCCCAAGCTGCATACCCACGCCATTCCCAAGGCCGTGCTCAAGAACGCTGACAACAGCCTGACCCTGCAGTTGGAAGATGGCCGCCACCTCACCGTCGACTGCCTGATCTGGGCCATCGGCCGTGTTCCGGCCACCGACAACCTGAATCTGGCCGCTGCCGGTATCGCGCTGGACGAGAAGGGCTTTATCCCGACCGACAAGTTCCAGAATACTGCCGTTGCCAACATCTATGCCGTAGGTGACAACACAGGTCGCATCCAGCTCACGCCGGTAGCCGTCGCAGCGGGCCGACGCCTCTCCGAACGGCTGTTTAACAACAAGCCGAACGAGCACCTCAACTACGATCTGGTGCCGACCGTGGTCTTCAGCCACCCGCCCATCGGCACCATTGGCCTGACCGAGCCGGAAGCCATCGCCGAATATGGCGAGGAGCAGGTGAAGGTCTACCGCAGCCAGTTCACCGCCATGTACTCGGCGCTGACCCAGCATCGCCAGCCCACCCGGATGAAACTGGTCTGCGTCGGCCCTGAAGAGAAGGTGGTCGGTCTGCATGGCATCGGCTTTGCCATGGACGAGATCCTGCAAGGCTTTGGCGTTGCCATGAAGATGGGGGCCACCAAGGCGGACTTCGACAACTGTGTCGCAATCCACCCCACCAGTGCGGAAGAGTTTGTAACCATGCGCTAAGCACGCTGCAGGCTGACCTGCCACTATCAGGTCATCTTCATCCACCAGCGTTCAAACCCGGCTCAGGCCGGGTTTTTTGATCCCGTCTCGCCACCAGAACCCTCGCAAAAACCTCGTTCTTTACGCCGATTTTACGCCTGCCACATGGCGCTTTATGGCGCCTTTACGCCGGTTCTTCTTACCA
>JAYRLO010000109.1:0-8831 GCA_041905215.1 Aeromonadaceae bacterium | reverse complement strand
GGTAGCGCTAAGCTGACCCTCTGCGCCATGGATGGCGCGGCGGAGCCCCCATGGATGGGTTCACGGCGAGTCAGCGTGCGCCACCTTGTCGATGTAGCAGAAATCCTCAACCGGCAACTAGGACAGAGCCAAACAAAAAGGGCTGTCGAAAGACAGCCCTTTTTGCGTTCAGGATCGGTGACAGAGATTAGCTGTGGTACTGCTCGCAGGCTTCGAGCGTATTTTCAATCAGGCTGGCCACGGTCATCGGCCCGACACCACCCGGCACCGGTGTGATGAAGCTGGCGCGCTCGGCTGCGGCCGTGTAGGCCACATCACCGACCAGACGACCATCAGGCAGACGGTTAATACCCACGTCGATGACGATGGCACCAGGTTTGATCCACTCGCCGGGGATAAACTCGGCCTTGCCGACGGCGACGACCAGCAGATCGGCCTGACGGACGAAGGACTCTAGATCCTTGGTGAAACGGTGGGTGGTAATGGTGGTGCAACCAGCCAGCAGCAGCTCCAGTGTCATCGGCCGGCCGACGATATTGGAGGCACCCACGATCACGGCATTCAAGCCATAGGTATCGACACCTGTATTCTGGATCAGGGTCATGATGCCCTTGGGAGTGCAGGGGCGCAGGGCCGGAATGCGTTGCGCCAGGCGACCGACGTTATAGGGGTGGAAACCGTCGACATCTTTGTCAGGCAGGATCCGTTCAATGACCAGGGTGGAATCGATGTGCGCGGGGAGGGGCAGTTGTACCAGGATGCCATCGACGGTCGGATCCTGATTGAGCTCGTCAATCAAATCCAGCAGCGCCTGTTGATTGGTTTCGACCGGCAGATCATAGGAGCGGGAGATAAATCCCACCTCCTCGCAGGCGCGACGTTTACTGCCGACATAGACCTGAGAGGCTGGATCTTCACCTACCAGCACGACAGCCAGTCCGGGGGCGCGTAGACCGGCAGCAATGCGCTGCTGAACCTTGGTGGCTACTTCGTGACGAACAGACTGGGCAATCGCCTTTCCATCGATAATTTTGGCTGACATGCTTCCTTCTCACCTTGCGTATTCGTGGCGCGCATTGTCGCATTATTTTGCCAGAATCGTTAGTACGGCCTGAGCAGAAAAGTGGCATAGAATAAGAAGTAGGCGACTGAAAATATTAGGGGAAAAATTGTTTGACGCCCCAAAGTCAAATCGGTAGTATTCGGCCCCGTCGTTGGTACGCTTGCGACACAGTCGGTGATTAGCGCAGTCCGGTAGCGCATCTGGTTTGGGACCAGAGGGTCAGAGGTTCGAATCCTCTATCACCGACCATGCTTTTAAGGCAGTGCGCCCTTAGCTCAGCTGGATAGAGCAACGGCCTTCTAAGCCGTAGGTCACAGGTTCGAATCCTGTAGGGCGTACCATCTCGACCTGCGTGAAACGCAGTAGTAAAAAAGTTCTGTGGTGGCTGTAGCTCAGTTGGTAGAGTCCAGGATTGTGATTCCTGTTGTCGTGGGTTCGAGCCCCATCAGCCACCCCATCATTACCAGGTTGGCGTTACCTGCTGGTAGGGTAACGAGAACCAAGCCCTCTTTGCGGAAGTGGCGAAATTGGTAGACGCACCAGATTTAGGTTCTGGCGCCTTAGGCGTGTGGGTTCAAGTCCCTCCTTCCGCACCATGAAAAAGCAAAAACCCGGCCATCGAGCCGGGTTTTTTGTTATCTGCATTTTTTCGTTATTCACTCACTCTGAGCTTGCTACATCGACGAGCATCCAGCACGCACTTGCCAGCATCCGTTAACAATAGTTATACAACTTTCATTTTTTTGTATAACTGCTATAACTGTATCAATGGTTATACAAGGGGTGCCTTTATGTACAAGATTCAAGTCGGTATCAGTGCCTGCCTGCTGGGGCAGCAAGTGCGGTTCGACGGGGGCCACAAACGCTCCAGCTTCTGTGAACAGGATCTTGGCGCTCACTTTGATTACCACCCGGTCTGCCCCGAAATGGCCATCGGCCTGGGTTCGCCGCGCGCGGCCATCCGGCTGGTCCGGCGTCAAGGGGAGATCCGCGCCGAGGCCAGCAATGGCAGCTTTGATGTCACTGAAAAGTTGATTGCGTTTAGCGAACAGAAGGCGCGTCAGCTGGATTTTATCTCCGGCTATATCCTCTGTGCCAAGTCCCCCAGTTGCGGCATGGAGCGGGTGCGCGTCTATGCTGGTACTGCCGATGGCGGTAATAATGGGGGTAGTGCCAAGGAGGGGGTGGGTCTGTTTGCTCAAGCTCTGATGGCGGCCAACCCCTTACTACCCGTCGAGGAAGATGGCCGCCTCAGTGACCCTCTTCTGCGAGAGAACTTTGTGCTGCGGGTGTTTGCCTACCATGACTGGCAACAGCTCTGCGCCCGGGGGCTCACAGCCGCCGCCCTGATCGACTTTCACTCCCGTTACAAGTATCTGGTGCTCTCCCATACCACGACCCACTATCGAGCGCTCGGCAGATTGCTGGCCCATGTTGGCAAGGCTGATCTGAACGAGGTGTCACAGCGCTATATCCAGGGGCTGATGACGGCGCTCGGCATACGCGCCACCCGCCGTAATCACACCAATGTGCTGATGCACCTGCAGGGTTACTTTAAACGGGTGCTGACTCCAGCCCAGAAGCAGGAGTTAACCGAAACCATAGATAAATACCGTATCGGCCTCTTGCCGCTACTGGTGCCGTTGACCCTGATCCGCCACTACCTGCGGGAATACCCGAATGCTTATCTGGCCAGGCAGGTCTATCTCAATCCACACCCGGATACGCTCAAGCTGCGTTACGGACTCTGATTGTCGAGGAATGGAAGTTGTTATGTCTGATGTAAAGCAAGATCTCGCCTCGTTGCCATCGGATGAGGGGGTATACCCCATCCGCGAGGTCTCCCGCCTGACCGGGGTCAATGCCGTTACCCTGCGGGCCTGGCAGCGGCGCTATGGCCTGGTACAACCGGCCCGTACCGAGAAGGGACACCGTCTCTACAGCGAGCAGGATATCCGCCAGATTGGCGAGATCCTGAGCTGGCTAGAGCGCGGCGTGAGCATAGGTCAGGTCAAGGGGCTGCTGAGCGAGCCTCAATCCCAACAGCTGAGCGACCATTGGCAACAGACCTTCGAGCAACTCTGTCAGGCGGTATTGGCGTTGCATCAGCGCAAGGTCGAGGCCCTGCTCAATGAGCTGCTGGCGAGTTATCCGTTCGAGCTGGTCCGTAGCCGGGTGCTGCAGCCGCTGGTGGCGCAGTTGCTCGGCCTGTGGCGCGAACGCGCTGACGGCGCCTTGCTGCATCAGGTCTGGCTGGGCTGGCTGCAGGCCCGTTTCGGTCGCCATTTGATCGAGCAGGAGAAGGGGCAATCGGTGACTTTGGCCAGTTGGGGGCAGGTCGGGCCGCTGGATCTGATCTGGTGTGGCTATGAGTTGGTCAACCAAGGCTATGAGGTTCAATTGCTGGGGGCGGTCGAGCCCAAGCAGGCGCTCTTGCTGGAGGGACGAGTAGCAAGCCCCTGGTTGGTGCTGCTGGGTGCCGGTTTGGGTAAACAGGATCTAAGTGCCGATTGGCCCGCTGGCACCTGCCTGTTTGGCGAGCTGGGTAGCCTGTACGACCCGGACTGGCTGGCCGCCAGGGGATGGCAGCCGACACTGGCAACCTGGCTCAGTGCTCAGCGCAGTACCGAGCGGCGTGTGTCTGCCGCTCAGGTGTAGGCTAGGCGCCAGGACTTAAGGCCAGGCGCGAAGATGGCGTTCATTGACCAAAAGCTTAATGTTCCATCATCAGGAGAGTGTGTATGACCGAGCCGCTCAGCCGCTTTACCGCCCTGTATCAGCAGTTGGACCGGCAGCAACTGCATCGGTTGCCGGAGGTGTATGCCGATGAGGTGATCTTTATCGATCCAGCCCATCGCATCGAGGGGCTGTCCGCGCTGGGAGACTACTTTGCCGCCCTCTATCAGCGCCTGGCCTACTGCCGTTTCGAGATAGTGAGTCAGCAGCAACAGGGGAGGCAGGCTTGGCTAAGCTGGGAGATGACCTTTTCCCACCCACGGTTGGCCGCGGGTGAGCCAATCCGGGTGGAAGGGGCTACCCGACTGGAGTTTGATGCCGCGGGCAAGGTGATTTTGCATCGCGACTATTTCGATCTGGGGGCCCTGCTCTATGAGCAGTTGCCGCTGCTGGGGCCCGTGGTGCGGCTCATCAAGGGGAGGTTGGGCTCATGAGTGGACGAGTATTGATCACCGGAGCCAGCTCGGGGCTGGGCCGGCAACTGGCGCTGGATTATCAGCAAGCGGGCTGGCAGGTGTGGGGTTGTGGCCGGGATGCGCAGCGGCTTGATGAACTGAGTCATGCGGGGATCACTCCGCTGGCCTTCGATGTTCGGGACAGGGCCGCGCTGGCGGAGATAGCCGCCCAGCTGCCGCCGCTGGATCTGCTGATCCTCAATGCCGGGACCTGCGAGTATATGACCCTCGATGATGGCTTCGATGGCGAGCTCTTTGCCCGGGTCATCGAGACCAATCTGGTCGCCACCGGTCTGGCTCTGGCGGCCTTCTTGCCGCTGTTGGGGCGGGGCGCGCGGCTGGCGATTGTCAGCTCCTCCGTCAGCTGGTTGCCCTTGCCAAAGGCCGAGGCCTATGGTGCCTCCAAGGCGGCCCTGGATTATCTGGCCGCAACCTTGCGCCTGGATCTGCAGGCCAAAGGGGTGGGGGTGACCCTGATCCGGCCCGGTTTTGTGCAGACACCGCTGACGGCCAAGAATGATTTTCCCATGCCCTGTTTGGTGGCGGTCACCGAGGCCTCCGGCATCATCCGTGCCGGATTGGCCGCCGGTCGTCACCAAATCCATTTTCCCCGCCGTTTTATCTGGCTGTTGCGCCTGCTGGGTGCCTTGCCGGTTGGTCTGTGGCTGCGTCTTGGCCGCTCGCTGTTGTCGAAAGGAGGCTCAATATGAAGAAAAAGATCGCCATCATAGGCTCCGGCATCTCGGGTCTGACCGCAGGTTTCTTGCTGCATCGGTTGCATGAGATCACCCTATTTGAGGCTGCTCCTGCGCTGGGTGGACACACGGCAACGGTCGATGTGACGCAAAACGGCCGCAACTATGCCGTTGATACCGGTTTTATCGTCTTCAACGACCGCACCTACCCGAATTTTCTGAAACTACTGGCGCGAATTGGTGTGGCGAGCCAGCCCGCCGAGATGAGCTTTTCGGTGAAGAGTCCTGAAGGCTTGGAGTACAACGGCCACAATCTCGACACCCTATTTGCCCAGCGCAGTAACTTGCTGAGTGCGCGCTTTTACCGCTTTGTGGCCGAGATCCTGCGCTTTAACCGACAGGCGCGGGCCTGGTTGGCCGGGCAGAAACCAGCCGAGCCAATCTCGGCAGACAGCCCTGAGCTGACGCTCGGCGAGTTCCTGCAAGCCGGGGGCTTTAGCGACTATTTTGCCCGCCACTACATACTGCCCATGGGGGCGGCCATCTGGTCATCGACCCTGGCGGATATGCGCGCCTTTCCCCTCGGCTTCTTCCTGCGTTTTTTCCAGAATCACGGCCTGCTGGATGTGGCCAATCGGCCCCAGTGGTACGTGATCCCGGGCGGTTCACGGGAGTACCTGGGACCATTGACCGCAGGCTGGCAGCCGCAGATCCGGCTGGCATGTCCGGTACAGGGCATCCGACGCGTAGCCGACGGGGTAGTGATCCAGAGCCTGAAGGGGGAGGAGCACTTTGATGAGGTGATCCTCGCCTGTCATAGCGATCAGGCCTTGCGGCTGTTGCAAGATGCCAGCGTACAGGAGCAGGCGATCCTGGGGGCCATGCCCTATCAGGCCAACGAGGTTTGGTTGCATACCGATGTGAACTGTCTGCCGACGCGGCGCAAGGCGTGGGCCAGCTGGAACTATCAGATCGACACCGATGAGCAGGCGCGTCCGCTGGTGAGCTACAACATGAATATTTTGCAGGGGCTGGATTCGCCATCGCCGTTTTGTGTCAGCCTCAACCCGGCGGGCAAGGTGGACGAGAGTCAGGTGCTGCACCGCTTCGTCTATGACCATCCGGTGTTTAATCTGGCCTCCATTCAGGCACAAAAGGCCAGAGCCGACATCTGCGGTCAGCGGCATACCCATTTTTGTGGTGCCTACTGGTACAACGGTTTTCATGAGGATGGGGTGCGCAGCGCCCTGGATGTGGCTCAGCGTTTCGGGGCCAGCCTATGAACACTGCCAATACCATCAGCGCCATTTGGCAGGGATCGGTACGTCATCGCCGTTTCGCCCCCAGGGCTCATGCCTTCTCCTACAGCCTGTTTATGTTGGGGCTGGATCTGGACGAGGTGGCGACTCTCGGTCAGGGGCAAGGGCTGGGACGTTGGTTCGGTATCGAGCGGGCCGGGCTGCTCTCGTTTTACCGCCAGGATTATCTCAAGGGCAGCAGCGGCTCCCTCAAGCAGGCGGTCTGGCAGAAGGTGGCGGAGCTGGGCGGCGTCGCCACACCCGAGCAGCGGGTGTTGCTGCTGGGCAATGTGCGCTGTCTGGGTTTTTATTTCAGCCCGGTCAACTTCTACTTTTGCTATCAGCAGGAGAGCGCCCGTTACCTGCTGGCCGAGGTCTCGAACACCCCCTGGAATGAGCGCCACTATTATCTGTTGGATCTGGCGGCGCTGGCGCCTCACGACAAGGATTTTCATGTCTCACCCTTTATGGACTTGGCCATGCGTTACCACTGGCGTATTCGTCCGCCGGAGCAGGAAACTCTGATCCACATCGAGAGTCATCCCAAATCCGGCGCAGCCAAGCTGTTTGATGCCACGTTGGCGCTACGCCGCGAGCCGTTGTCCCGTCAGGGGCTGATGGCCGCTTTGGCGCGCTGGCCCTGGATGACCCTCAAAGTGCTGCTGGGGATCTACTGGCAGGCGCTACGGCTTTTTATCAAACGAACCCCTATCTTTAGCCATCCGGAGACTCATTAATGGAACTGGTGCAATCGACTCTTTCCGCCTCCCTGCTCGATAAGGGGGCCAAGCAACTAGTGCTCAAACTGCTGGGGCGGCTCGGTGATGGTCAACTGTTACTGCGTGAAGGCGATGAGCACTACAGTTTTGGCGTGACTGGCACTGATATCTACGCCGAGCTGGTGGTGCTGGATCCGGCCTTTTATCGCCGTCTGCTGCTGGGCGGCAGTATCGCCGCTGGAGAAACCTGGGTGGAGGGGCTGTGGACTAGTCCGGATCCGGTGGCGCTGGTGCGTCTGCTGGCGCGTAACCAGAGCCTGCTCGATAGTCTGGAGCGGCGTCTGGGCTGGCTTAGCTTTCCGTTTAACAAGGTGCGGCATTGGCTCAACCGCAATACGCTGACCGGCTCCCGCTCCAATATCGCCGCCCATTATGATCTGGGGAATACCCTGTATCAGGGTTTTCTCGACAGCCATATGCAGTATTCAAGCGGAATCTATCCGCACCCTGAGGCGAGTCTTGAGGAAGCGCAGCAGGCCAAGCTGCGCACCATCTGCGAGCGGCTCGAGCTGGGGCCTGAGGATCATCTGCTGGAAATTGGCACCGGCTGGGGGGGGCTGGCCATCTATGCCGCCCGCCACTACGGCTGCCGGGTGACCACCACCACCATATCCCAAGCCCAGCATGATTATGCCCGAGCCTGGATTGACCAAGAGGGGCTACAAGATCGCATCACACTATTGCTGGAGGACTACCGCCATCTGCAGGGGACCTACGACAAACTGGTTTCTATCGAGATGATTGAGGCGGTGGGGCATGCCTTCCTGCCGGACTACTTCCGGCAGCTATCCCGCTTGCTCACACCCGGTGGTCGGCTGTTGATCCAGGCTATTACCATCGCCGATCAGCGTCATGCCCAGTACCTGCGCAACGTCGATTTCATCCAGCGTTACATCTTCCCGGGCGGCTGCCTGCCCAGCGTCTCCCAGATGGCGACCCTTCTGGCACGGGAGACCGACATGCAACTGGTGCGGCTGCATGATCATGGCCAGCACTATGCCCGTACCCTGGCCCACTGGTGCGAGCGCTTTTTGGCACTGGCGCCCGTGTTGCCGACGCTGGGCTATAGCCAGGATTTCATCCGTCTGTGGCATTTCTATTTTGCCTACTGCGAAGGCGGCTTCTGGGAGCGGGCCATCAGTCTGGTGCAACTGGAGGCCGCCAAACCGGGGGCCGCGGGCTGGTCGGGTGATGTGCCGGTAAGAGGGAGCTGACATGTGGCCCTGGGCTCAACTGCTGGGTTTCAACCTATTCTGGTTACTGGCGGTGGCCTGGCAGCAGCCTGCTCCTCTGCTGGGATTGCTGGCGTTGCACGGGCTCTTTTCACCTGATCGCCGCCGGGATCTGCGGCTGCTGCCTATCGCTCTGGCGGGCTGCCTGCTCGATGCCCTGCTCTGGCAGTTGGGTCTGTTTGAATTTGCGGCCGGTTTCCCCGTCTGGTTGGCTCTGTTGTGGCTGGGGTTTGCCTTGACCCTGGCCCATGGCCTGCGATGGCTGGTGGTATTGCCCCGCTGGCAGCAAGCGCTGATCGGAGGAGCCGGTGGGGCATCCTCCTATCTGGCCGGTGCCGCCATGGGCGCTGTGCACTTGCCTTGGGGACTCGGGATCAGTAGCGGCGTGCTGGCGGTGATCTGGATGGCTTGGTTACCCGTATTGCTATGGGCCATGGTCAAGCTGCACGCCTGTGTTCCAACAAGCAAGGTGAATGTGTTGGCAAGCCAAGGAGCTAGTCCGGGAGATAAACAGTCATGAACAAAACAGGCTTATTCTTTGAACTATGGCGCCGCATACGATTGCTTATGGTG
>JAYRLO010000108.1:0-8877 GCA_041905215.1 Aeromonadaceae bacterium | reverse complement strand
AGATCCCACAGCAGCGGTCTTCCCTTCCAGATCTGGATCGTCGTGAAAAAACCATCACCCAGCGTAAAACCACGATCATCCAGTGGAAGCCATGACTGCAACTGCCCGTTTACCCACTCCATAGCCCGCAACTCCATAAAAAAAGGCCCGATACAGAGTATCAGGCCTCTACTGGCGACAGCCAGAATTAGACGCGCTTGAAAATCAGGGAACCGTTGGTACCACCGAAGCCAAACGAGTTGGACAAGGCATACTCAAAGTCGCCTTTCTTGGCAACGTTCGGTACCAGATCCAGATCGCACTCTTCGTCCGGATTCTCCAGATTGATAGTCGGCGGAGCCACCTGATCGCGCAACGCCAACACGGTGACAATTGCTTCGACGGCGCCAGCCGCCCCTAGCAGATGCCCCATCATCGACTTGGTAGAGCTGATCATCAGTTGCTTGGAGTGCTCACCGAAGGTTGCCTTCATGGCACGCAATTCAGCCACATCACCCAATGGCGTCGAGGTGCCATGGGCATTCACATAACCAATCTGGCTTGGATCGATACCGGCGTCCGCGATTGCATTACTCATCGACAAGGCAGCCCCAGAACCATCAGATGGTGGTGCCGTCATATGATAGGCATCAGCACTCATACCAAAACCGGCGAATTCGGCATAAATGGTGGCACCACGCGCCTTGGCATGTTCGTACTCTTCGAGCACCAGCACACCAGCACCATCACCGAGAACAAAACCATCACGGTCCTTGTCCCACGGACGGCTCGCCTTTTGCGGTTCGTCATTGCGGGTGGACAGAGCCTTGGCGGCGGCAAAACCACCCATGCCCATCGGTGTAGAAGCTTTCTCGGTTCCACCACAGACCATGACATCTGCATCGCCGTGCGCAATCATACGCGCCGCAAAGCCGATAGAATGAGTCCCGGTAGAACAGGCTGTTGTCACAGCAATATTCGGTCCGCGTAGACCCTTCATGATCGACAGATGGCCAGAAACCATATTGATGATGGTAGAAGGAACAAAGAACGGACTCAGCTTCCGTGGGCCGCCAGCGATCATGCTGAAATGATTCTGCTCGATCAGACCCAAACCACCGATACCGGACCCAATCATGACGCCAACACGGGTGGCATTCTGCTCGGTAATTTCCAGACGAGAATCATCTAACGCCTGAAGACCTGCTGCCACCCCATACTGGATGAACAGGTCCATCTTGCGGGCATCTTTGCGAGAGATACCAAACTGTTCCGGATCAAAGTCTTTCACCAGACCCGCAAACTTGGTCGGAAAATCTGCCGTATCAAAGTGGTCAATATTGGTGATGCCACTCTGACCTTGCAGTAATGCTTGCCACGAGGACTCTGCAGAATGACCAACAGGAGAAAGCATACCCAGACCGGTCACCACAACTCTGCGTTTTGACACAGGATTGCCTCCGCGAGGTAAAAATTAAAAGGGGGAATAAAAGAAACAAGAGCGGCCAACGCCGCTCTTGTTGACCAGAAGATTAGTCCTGGTTGGAATTGATGTAGTCGATAGCAGCTTGAACGGTGGTGATCTTCTCTGCTTCTTCATCAGGAATTTCAGTGTCGAATTCTTCTTCCAGGGCCATTACCAGCTCAACGGTGTCCAGAGAGTCAGCGCCCAGATCATCGACAAACGAAGCTTCAGACTTAACGTCTTCTTCCTTAACGCCCAGTTGTTCGATGATGATTTTCTTAACGCGTTCTTCGATATTGCTCATGACCTGATTTTTCCTTTAGAAATACGCAATTGCGTGTCGTTGCAGTAGTTTATTAGATTGTTCATAGTTTGCAAGACTGTTAGACCTGGTCTAACCAGGATTTTAGACATGTATCGCCTAAAAAACTGCATAGATATGGTCAACTTTTGCCCTGCTGATTACACCATATACATGCCGCCATTCACGTGCAGGGTCTCACCCGTCACGTAAGATGCTTCATCTGAAGCGAGGAACAGGACGGCGGCAGCAATCTCCTGGGGTTCACCCAAACGATTGGCAGGCACCTGGTTCAGGATACCAGCCCGTTGTTCATCATTCAGGGCATGGGTCATATCTGTAGCGATAAATCCTGGAGCCACAGCATTGACCGTAATCCCACGCGATGCCACTTCCCGAGCCAATGACTTGGTAAAACCAATCAAACCGGCTTTGGCTGCAGCATAGTTAGTCTGTCCTGCGTTACCCATGGTACCAACAACAGAACCGATACTAACGATACGGCCATAACGTTTTTTCATCATGGTGCGCAGCACCGGCTTACTCAGACGATACAGAGATGTCAGGTTGGTATCGATAATGTCCTGCCATTCGTCATCTTTCATGCGCATCAACAGGTTGTCACGTGTGATACCTGCATTATTGATCAGCACATCGACGTCACCGAACCGCTCCTTGATGGCCGCATACAACGCCTCAACCGATTCGCTGCTGGTCACGTTCAGCACCATGCCACAGCCAGCGTCGCCCAGATAGGCGGAGATCGCATCAGCTCCAGATTGGCTGGTTGCGGTACCAACAACCTTGGCACCCTTGGCAACAAAAGCTTCGGCGATCGCACGACCGATGCCACGGCTCGCGCCAGTTACCAGCACAACTTTATTCTCAAAACTCATGATTCATCCTTACAGACGTCAAATTATTGCAGTTTGGCCAGGATATCCTGCAGTGATGCCGGATCATTGATCGCCGCACCATCGACTCGCTTGTCAATGCGCTTCACCAAACCGCTGAGCACCTTGCCAGGCCCCATCTCGACTTCGAACTCGACGTCGGCATTGGCAACCGATTCAATCGTTTCAGTCCAACGGACCGGACTGAAGAGCTGACGAACCAGAGCATCCTTGATCCGTGCAGCATCAGTTTCCGCGGTAACATCCACGTTGTTGATCACAGGGATCGCTGGGCTCTTGATCTCGATATTCTGCAGAGCAATCGCCAATTTTTCGGCAGCCGGCTTCATCAAGGCACAGTGAGATGGCACGCTGACCGGCAACGGCAGTGCACGCTTGGCACCAGACTCTTTCATCAAGACATTGGCGCGCTCAACCGCCTCTTTGTGACCGGCAATAACAACCTGGCCAGGAGAGTTGAAATTCACCGGTGAAACAACTTGGCCTTGCGCCGCTTTTTCGCAGTTGGCGGCAATACTTTCATTGTCCAGCCCGATGATGGCGGCCATGGCCCCCACCCCTTCCGGTACCGCTTCTTGCATCGCCAAGCCACGCAGCTCGACCAGCTTGACCGCATCGGCAAAAGCCAGAGCACCTGAACAGACCAGAGCAGAATATTCACCCAGGCTATGACCCGCCATCATGGTTGGCATTGGTGCATTGATGGATTGCCAGACACGCCATAGGGCAACTGAACTGGTCAGCAATGCAGGCTGTGTGCGCCACGTCTTGTTTAACTCCTCAGCCGGACCTTCCATCACCAGCTGGAACAGATCGTAACCGAGAACCTGACTGGCTTCGTCAAACGTGGCCTTAACCACCGGATATTCTGCAGCCATTTCGGCCAACATACCCACGCTTTGCGAACCCTGACCGGGAAATGCGATCGCGAACTTAGTCATGTGTCATTTTCCTGTGCAATTAAAAACGAATCAGTGCTGAACCCCAGGTGAAACCACCACCGAAGGCTTCCAACAATATCAACTGGCCACGCTGAATGCGTCCAGAGCGAACACCCTCATCCAGCGCCAATGGCACAGAAGCAGCCGAAGTATTGCCATGACGATCCAGAGTCAGAATGACCTGATCCATCGACATACCAAGTTTCTTCGCCGTGGCACTGATGATCCGGTAATTTGCCTGGTGAGGAACCAGCCAATCCAGTTCAGACTTATCGAGACCGTTGGCCTCAAGCGTCTCAGTGACGATTTCGCTCAAGCGGGTTACCGCAACCTTGAATACGTCATTGCCCTTCATATACATATAGGCAGGGAAATCAGCAGCCTCAGGTCCACGCTTGCCCTGAGGCAAACGCAGAAGATCGCCATAACGACCATCTGCATGCATGTGGGTAGAGAGGATACCTGGCTCCTCGGAAGCGCCAATGATGACGGCACCAGCACCATCACCAAAGATGATGATGGTTCCCCGATCGGACGGATCACAGGTCCGCGATAACATATCGGAACCGATGACCAATACACGTTTGGCCACCCCAGCCCGGACAAACTGATCCGCCACACTCAGTGCGTAGCTAAAACCGGCACATGCCGCCGCCAGATCGAATGCGGGGATACCCGGGCAATCCAGCAGCCCTTGAACCTCACAGGCAGCCGAAGGAAATGCATTGTCAGCACTGGTCGTCGCCAGCACTATCATGTCCAGATCCGTCGCTGCCAAACCAGCCGCGGCCAATGCCTGTAATGCCGCTTCATGGGCCATGGTCGCAACCGTTTCATGAGCAGCAGCGATGCGCCGTTCTTTGATCCCAGTTCGCTCGACTATCCATTCATCACTGGTTTCTACCATCAGCTCAAGATCAGCATTGGTACGAACCATAGCGGGCACATAACTACCCGTGCCAAGAATTTTACTAAACATAGATTCGATTAGCGCCTGTTTATTGGTTCAGCTTCAAACCGCTCGGCAATGCGTGTGGGAAGTTGACGTTCGACTTCCACAACTGCCTGCAGAATGGCATTGGAGAAAGCGCGCCGTTCGGCACGCCCATGACTTTTGATTACAATACCGCGTAATCCTAGCAGACTTGCCCCGTTATACTGGTCGGGGTTCAAGTGGGAAAGACGACGTTTAAAAAAGCGAGTCAACAGTAATTGCAGCCAGCCGGCTAAACCGTTCATCTGTTGATGACTGGCTTGTGACAACAATCGGACCATACCTTCGGCAGTTTTAAGGGCAATATTACCGACAAAACCGTCACAGACGATAACATCGGCAACCCCGAGAAACAGAGCATCACCTTCGATAAACCCGCGATAGTTCAGACCAGCTGTCGCTCCGATTAGTTCCGCGGCTTGTCGTACCTGCTCATTACCCTTGTTGGCTTCAGCTCCAACATTCAATAAAGCGACACTGGGGTTATCAATCCCCAAGACACAGTTTGCGACCACGCTTCCTAGCATCGCGAATTGGCGAAGATTTTCTGGCGCACAATTCACATTCGCGCCTAAATCCAGCAAAACAGAGCGTTTCCCGGCAATGGTTGGCACACAGGTCATCAGGGCCGGGCGTTCAACACCCGGCAATGTTTTCAACACATGCTTGGCTATTGCCATCAGGGCACCGGTGTTCCCAGCACTGACGCAGGCATCGGCTCGCCCTTGCTGCACCAGCTCTAGTGCAACACGCATGGACGAATCTTTCAAATGACGCAAAGCGAATGCAGGTTGCTCGGACATCGAAATAACCTGAGAAGCATGAATGACAATAACGCGAGGATGATTGAGTAGCGAGTGCTGAAGCAGCAGAGGTTGGATGCTGGGCAGATCGCCCACAACAAGCAGTTGTAAATGAGGCAAAAGCGACAGTGCCTGCGCGGCGGCAGGCACTGTTTCAGAGGGGCCGTGGTCGCCCCCCATTAAATCTAACGCCAAGGTTAGAAGAGACAAAGGTTAATCCTGCTTAAAATAAATTAAGCAATAACCTTTTTACCACGATAGAAACCGTCTGCAGTCACGTGGTGACGACGGTGAATTTCACCAGAGGTCGGATCCACGGTCAGTGCAGAAGCAGTCAGTGCATCGTGAGAACGACGCATACCACGTCTGGAACGGGTTTTACGGTTCTGTTGTACGGCCATTGACCTAACTCCTAATTCATTTACTTATGTTTCAAACCGTTAAGAACTGCAAACGGATTCGGGCGCTCATCAGCAGGTTCGATCGTTCCCCATGTCATTTGCATCCCACCTCGTTTGCACTCATGCTCGGCGTGCATGGGTGCGAAAGGCAGACTGAGGATTAATTCATCCTCGAGCAACTCATAGAGATCAATCTCGCCATTTTCGTCCAACTCAATGGGCTCATAAGCTTCCGGCAGTTCCTCCTCCTCTACCTTCGCAGATAGCGGAGTGTAGATGAACTCGACATCACAACGATGTTCAAACGCATCACCGCACCGTTGGCACTCAAGCTTGACCAAGGTATGGGCATTACCTTGCATAACGGTCAAACCTTGGGCATCAGTACCAAAGGACAATTCAGCTTCAACATCATCTTGAATGTCGATAACAGATTCAGCCAGCCGCACAAGCTGTGCACGCTCTACCACCCCGACATAATCGAGGCGCTTCACGGCACAACGGACCGGATCAATCTTAATGGGCAACTTCACCTTTTGCATAAGGCGCGCATGATATAGACAGTCATAGCCAGAGTCAAAGGAAAAACCTATTTCTATGAATAATCGGTGATTAATTCATATCGGCTACGTATGATCAGTAAAAACCACCTGGATTTAATTCAATGCCGCCTCTCATTCTTGCCTCCACCTCCAGCTACCGACAAAGTCTGCTGCGCAAATTAGGGATCCCATTTTGCAGCCTGGCCCCTCAAACCGATGAAACTCCGCTGCCAGGCGAAAACGCTAACCAACTCGTCATGCGGCTGGCACAGGCCAAGGCGCATTCGGTCGCCGAGAGCGTTGATCAAGGATGGGTCATAGGTTCTGATCAAGTGTGTGTCATCGATGACCGGATACTCGGCAAACCAGGAAGCCATGCCTCAGCCGTTTTACAACTACAAATGCTATCCGGCCGAGCCGTGACATTTTATACGGGTCTCTGTCTGTTGGATGTCGCCAGCCAACAATATCAAGTCACCGTAGAACCCTTTGTAGTTCATTTCAGAGAGCTGAATGATGCACAGATCAATACCTATCTGCATCAAGAACGCCCCTACGACTGTGCCGGGAGTTTCAAGAGTGAGGCCTTGGGTATCTGTCTATTCGATCGATTTGAAGGACGAGATCCCAACACGCTGGTTGGGCTCCCGCTGATGGCATTGACCGACATGTTTCAAGCGTGGGGGATCACGCTTCCCTTAGAGAGTCAGTAACGAAATAGCTATGTGTTGGCATGAGCCTCCCAGTCGCCGTTGCATGACTGGGATCTGCTCACTAGTTTTTAGGTTGCTGCGTTAAGAAAAGTGCCAGCTGATCAATGGTATCGACCACACAGCAGGGCTCATGTTGCTGTAACTGCTGCGTCGAATGGACACCCCAACTGATCCCGACACGATCCATACTGATCGCTTGAGCCATCGCCATATCGTGCACCGAGTCGCCTACCATCAGCGCTTGATGACTCGGTACTTCCAACTCATCGAGCAACTGCTGCAACATCAGTGGATCGGGTTTAGAGCGGGCCTCATCAGCACCGCGACGGGCTACAAAGAGCGAGCCCAGACCCGTTTCGTCCAGCACCCGCTCTAACCCTGCCCTCGCCTTACCCGTAGCAACCGCAAGTCGATAACCGTCGGCATGCCAACGCGCCAACTGTTCAGCGACCCCAGGGAACAGCGGGGTTGGCGTTGGATCCAGATAGAGATAGTGTTCCCGATAGCGAGCAATAAATTGCTCTAATGCCACATCTGCAAGCCCAGGGAAGAGGCGCGGAATCGCTACCTGCAAGCTGAGCCCAATGATGTCACGCACCGCTTCATCAGATGGCGCTGGCAACAGACAGTCTCGCGCAGAGTGCTGCATGCAAGAGACAATCCGGGCCACCGAGTCCATCAAGGTTCCATCCCAATCAAAGATCAGCAACTGGTAACGCTGGGTCATGCGGTCGCAGCCAACTTTTTCAATACCGCCTGTAGATGCGGATCTAGCGGGGCCTCGAGAGTGAGATCACGCTGATCAACCGGGTGGCGGAACGTCAGTCGAGTTGCGTGCAAGAAAAGGCGGTTTAGCCCCTGCTCACGCATCTTGCCATCAAATGCCACATCACCATATTTATCATCACAGGCGATGGGATGCCCGGCATGAGCCGTATGCACACGGATTTGGTGAGTCCGCCCAGTGATCGGGCTTGCCTCGACCAGGGTCGCATCGGCAAAGCGTTGCAATATATGAAAGCGAGTTTCTGAAGGTTTTCCTTCGGGGTTCACCCGCACAATACGTTCACCCGACTGCAGGACATTTTTCAACAGCGGTGCGTTGATTGCTTTGACATGGGCTTGCCACTGACCACGAACCAAGGCGCAATACTGCTTGCGCATAGTCTTCAGTCGCAGTTGTTCGTGCAGACTTTTCAAGGCACTACGCTTTTTGGCAACCAGCAGGCACCCTGATGTATCCCGATCCAGGCGATGCACCAACTCCAAAAAACGCGCCTCTGGACGCAGTGCTCGCAGGCCTTCGATGACACCGAAGCTCAGGCCGCTACCACCATGCACCGCCATCCCAGCTGGCTTGTTCAACACGATCAAAGCATCATCCTCAAACAGGATCATGCCCGCCAGCGCCTGGATGCTCGACAGCTTGGCCGATGGCAATTCATTGGCTTCGGCCACGCGAACAGGAGGAACCCGTACCTCGTCACCCACCACCAGTTTGTACTCAGGTTTGATGCGTTTTTTATTCACCCGCACTTCACCCTTGCGCAAAATCCGATAAATCAGGCTCTTTGGCACACCTTTTAGCTGAGTCTTCAAATAGTTATCTATGCGCTGCCCTTCCTGCTCAGCATCAATTACCAGCAGCCGCACTTGTTGAGTCGATGTATTCATGGCGCTGATTCTACATCAGATGGCGAGCTTTGTCGCAAAGCCAAAACGCTGCCTTGCTATGCCCCGCGTTAAAATGGAATAATGCGGGCGATTTTGTGTAACCAACCGCCTGTAAAACGGGTTGGATCCGGCTCGACCTGAGTCAGAAGG
>JAYRLO010000107.1:0-8940 GCA_041905215.1 Aeromonadaceae bacterium | reverse complement strand
CCTCTGGTGCAAACTGAAACCGGGCGGTACCCTTCTTTATGCAACCTGTTCTGTTTTACCCGAAGAGAACAGCCAACAGATCCAGGCTTTCTTATCTAGCCATGCCGACGCGCGTCTGGTGCCATTGCACCCGAGCGACACGCCGCAAACCCCAGGGCAACAGCTGTTACCCGGCGATGGCAACATGGATGGTTTCTATTACGCCAAACTAATCAAGCTGTGAGTGTGAGCACGAGATGAAGATCATTATCCTTGGTGCCGGGCAAGTGGGCGGCACACTGGCAGAAAATCTGGTCGGTGAAAACAACGAGATCACCCTGGTTGACACCGACATAGAACGACTGCGAGAACTGCAGGACAAGTATGATCTGCGCGTCGTCGCAGGCCCTGGATCTCATCCGCGAGTACTGCGCGAAGCGGGGGCCGAGGATGCAGACATGCTGGTCGCCGTTACCAGTAGCGATGAAACCAACATGATCGCCTGCCAGGTTGCGGCCTCCTTGTTCAATGTCCCCAACAAGGTCGCCCGGATCCGTTCTCAGGCCTATCTGGCCGAACGCGAAAGCCTGTTCGGCGACGACGGGCTCCGAGTCGATCACATCATCTCGCCGGAACAGTTGGTCACGGATTACATTCGCCGCTTGATTGAATATCCAGGCGCATTGCAAGTCGTCGACTTTGCCGGCGGCCGCGTCGGACTCGTCGCCGTAAAGGCCTACTATGGTGGCCCTCTGGTCGGAAACGCGCTGGCAACGCTGAAAGAACATATGCCAAACGTGGAAACTCGGGTCGCTGCTATCTTCCGTCAGGGGAAAGCCATTCGTCCGCAGGGCACCACCATCATCGAAGCCGATGACGAGATCTTCTTCGTGGCGGCAGCCGGTCACATTCGTGCCGTCATGTCTGAGCTGCAGCGACTGGAAAACCCCTATCGGCGCATCATGCTGGTGGGTGGCGGTAACGTCGGCGCCGGCTTGGCCCGTCAGTTGGAAAAGCGCTACAACGTCAAATTGATTGAACGCAATGCCGAGCGGGCCGAACAGCTCTCCGAGTTGCTGGAGGAGACCATAGTCTTCTGTGGGGATTCCGCGAACCAGGAGCTATTGCTCGAAGAGCACATCGATCAGATCGATGTGTTCATTGCCGTGACCAACGATGATGAAGCCAACATCATGTCGGCCATGCTGGCAAAGAAGCTCGGGGCCCGGAAGGCCATCGTACTGATCCAGCGTGCCGCCTATGTCGATCTGGTCCAGGGTGGCCCGATAGATATCGCCCTATCACCGCAACAAGCCACCATCTCGGCGTTGCTGACTCATGTGCGTCGTGCCGATATCGCCAATGTCTATTCACTACGCCGAGGCGCAGCTGAGGCCATTGAAGCCATAGCCCACGGTGATGAAAGTACGTCAAAAGTCGTCGGGCGAGCCATCGGAGAGCTGAAGCTACCACCCGGAACCACGATTGGCGCGGTCGTGCGTGGTGATGATGTGCTGATCGCCCATGACACAACCATCATCCAGCAGGATGACCATGTGGTGATGTTCCTGGTGGATAAGAAGCATATCCAGGAAGTCGAACGTCTCTTCCAACCTAGCCCGTTCTTCCTCTGACATGATTAACTTCAAACCGATCCTCTTCACCATTGGGCTGACGCTCTCCAAACTGGCCCTTTTCATGTGGATGCCAACCCTGTTGGCATTTTTCACTGGCACGCCAGGACTGGCTGAGTTTTTAGCGGCTGTGATCCTGACTCACATTGCCGCCTTCATCTGCCTGCATGTCGGCCATAAGGAGAAGTTCCGGCTCGGCGTTCGCGACATGTTTGTGCTGACCAGCGCCGTCTGGATTGTCGCCTGCGTCTTCGGTGCCCTGCCATTCGTCTTTATCAACCAAATCAGCTTCACCGATGCCTACTTTGAAACCATGTCGGGTGTAACCACCACAGGCTCCACCGTTCTCTCCGGGCTCGATGGCATGGCCCCCAGCATACTCCTGTGGCGCTCGCTGCTGCAGTGGTTGGGTGGCGTCGGCTTCATTGTCTTAGCCGTGGCCGTACTGCCAGCACTCAACGTCGGCGGTATGAAGTTGTTCCAGACCGAATCATCTGATAAATCGGATAAAGACAGCCCTCGGGCTGCCAATGTGGCCAAGAACATCGTCATCGTCTATCTGGTGTTAAGCCTGCTGTGTTGCCTCGCCTACTGGCTCTGTGGCATGTCGCTTTTTGAGGCCATCAACCATGCGATGACCACCCTCTCCACCGGTGGCTTCTCCACCTCGGATGCCTCATTAGCTCATTTTTCCAACTCCTCGCAATGGGTCGCGAGTGCCTTCATGTTCCTCGGTGGGCTGCCATTTCTGCTCTATGTGCAGACACTGCGACGTCGTCAGTTGGTACTATTTCAGGATGCACAAGTTCGGGGATTCTTCTGGCTGGTGCTGATTACGACGTTAATGATGAGCCTGTGGATCTGGTACCAGGGCGTATTCCCGCTGCCTGACGCCATCCGGATCAGCATGTTCAACATCGTCTCGGTGCTGACTACGACCGGCTACGGTCTGACTGACTTCGGCCTCTGGAGCCACTTCACCACTGTGCTGTTCATCTTCCTGATGCTGGTCGGCGCCTGCTCTGGCTCCACTTCCGGGGGGATGAAAATTTTCCGCTTCCAGGTCGCCAGCGCCCTGTTCCAAAAACAGGCTCGGCAATTGATGCATCCTGCCGGCGTATTTCCACAGAAATATAATGGACGTCCGGTCAGTGACCACATAGTGCGTTCCATCGTCGCCTTTGTTCTGAGCTATATGGCTGTCATCATCGTCAGCTCAGCACTACTCGGCCTGCTCGGTCTATCCCCGTTGGAGGCGATCAGTGGCAGCATTACCGCCATCAGTAATGTGGGACCAGGCCTCGGCCCCGTCATCGGCCCCCTGGGCAATTTTGCCAGTTTGCCGGATGCCGCCAAATGGATTCTGGCCTTCGACATGATGCTTGGTCGCCTGGAGATCCTCACAGTCGCAGTGCTCTTCTTCCCCTCCTTCTGGCGCAATTAAGTCACAGACACAAAAGGCCGCATCAGCGGCCTTTGTTCTTAGTTAAACCCAGCTGCTACTCGTCGCTCTGGCTTAAATCGGCGCGCGCGACCACAGCCTCAGGGAGGGGTTTGTTCACTTCAACCCCCAACTCCCGCAGTTGCTCCGCTTGGGCAATCAGATTCCCCCGGCCATTGCACAGACGCCCCATGGCTCGCTCATAGCTTTCATGGGTCTTGCCCAGGCTATGGCCGATGGCCTGCATCTCTTCGACAAATAGGCGCAGCTTCTCGTACAAGCGCCCCGCACGCTCGGCAATCAGGCGGGCATTTTGTTGCTGCCGCTCCTGCCGCCACAGATTATCAATGGTCCGTAGGGCCACCAGCAGATTGGTCGGACTCACCAGCAGGACGTTATGGTCGAGAGCATACTTGGTCAGAGCCGGATCGGCCTCCAGAACCAGTTGGTAGGCCGGCTCAACCGCCACGAACATCAGTACGTAATCTAGGGTCTTGAGATCGGGGAGTTGCTGGTAGCCTTTACGCCCCAATTCACGCACATGATTGCGCACCGAGGCCACGTGTTCCTTAAGCGCCTGATCACGGGTTCCCTCTTCTTGCGCATTGAAATAACGCTCATATGCCGTCAACGACACCTTGGCATCAATGATGACCTCTCGCTCACCGGGCAGATGAACCAGAACATCTGGTTGGAAACGGCGACCCTCCTCGCTATTCACCGCCACCTGAAGCTCATATTCGTGCCCTGGCCGCAATCCTGACTCGCTCAGAACCCTGGACAGGACCACCTCCCCCCAGTTGCCCTGCTGCTTGCTGTCGCCCTTCAGGGCCCGGGTCAGAGCCGCCGCCTCGGCGGTGATCTGTTGATTGAGGCCAGCCAGCCTCTGCAATTCAAACTGCAGACTATGACGTTGCTTGCTCTCCTCGGCATGGCTCTGCCCAATCTGTTGACGAAAGGAGTCCAGCTGGCTCTTGAGCGGTGAGAGCAGCAGATCGAGATGTTGCTGATTCAGATCGCGGAAACTGACGGAGGTCTGCTCTAACAGGCGATGGGCTAAATTTTCAAATTGTTGGCCAAAGCGGGCTTCGGCTTGCTGTTGCTGGCGTTGGCGATCGGCTTCGGCAGCCCGTTCGGCATGCAGCAGGGTCTCATACTCCTTCAGCCGGCCATTGAGTTTGAGCATCAGGAGTTGTTGCTGTTCTTGCTTCTCTTGCTGCTGCAGTCGCTCTTCCTGCAGAGTGGCCACCCGCGCAAGTTCATGGGTTAACTGAGCCTGAGCCAAGCGCGCTGCCAGCTCCCAGTGGCGCCAACGCATGAGGCAGAGCAACAGGGCCCCCACAAGCGCGAACAGTGGCAGCCACAGCAGCCACGACTCCAGAAGTTCCGGCATCAACAGATCCAATCAGTGGCCACTCAGGCTCAGAGTATCCGGCTTACGCATTCCAGGCCCAGTAGACCGCACATGCGATCCTTGTCTTTTACCAGATCGGCCAGGGTAAACTCACCCAATACATCGAGGAAGGCGCGCATGGCTTTGCGCAAGATTGCCTGGAATCGACAACCAGAGGTCAGCAGACAGCCTTCGCGCTGACAATCAAGCAGACAGCTGACATTCTCCATATCGGAAACCACATCCCGGAGGTTAATCTCACTGCTGGTTCGCGCCAGACGGATGCCGCCGTGCTTGCCTCGTACCGTTTCGATGTAGCCTTTCACACCTAGCTGATGAACGATTTTCACCACATGATTGCGTGAAATTCCGAATTTTTCGGCCACCTCGGTGATGGTCGACAAACGCGATTCCGGCTGCAAAGCCAGATAGGTCAGAGTTCTGAGAGCATAATCGGTAAACAGAGTCAGCTGCATGGCATGTAGATCTCATCGAAGCGTAAACAGATACCGACCGCATTTTTGCGATTCGGGCAAGCCAAAGTGCACGGGGTGGTTTTATATCACAAAGTTTATTTTTATAATCACCCGGCAAAACATTCCTTAACTATTCTACTTTTCATCATGTTTTTTTTATTGACCAGCATCCTATTACTCGTCATCGGATTGCCGGCCGCGCTCTTCTCTGCCGGGTATGGCCAGGTCTATCTTGATTACGGGCCCCTTATCTCCAGCGTCGTTCTACTTCTGCTTTTGATGCTGGATCTTCTCAAACATAGAGGCCGCCGCTAGCGGCAGCCTCAAACCTTGAATCAGGGCAAGAAATGCAAAAAGGCCACTCATCTGAGTGGCCTTTTTATAACTGGTCGGCGTGAGAGGATTCGAACCTCCGACCCCTTCGTCCCGAAGGCAGTCCCCGATAATCCTGGCGTGTCCTGACGCTTTCGTAGATTTCAGTAATTCACATATAGTTCAACATGTTACATGGTGTTTTTGTGGGGCATCTGTTTTCGTGCGTTCGCAAATGCCCTAGCGTAACCAGAAAAAATGCCCCACAATTGCCCCACAGGAAATAGGGCTCATTGGGGGCAACTATGGGATTGCTCAAAGATTCGACCATTAAGGCAACCAAACCGACCGGCAAACAGCAAACCCTGAACGATGGTCAGGGCTTGCAATTGCGGATCAGCCATGGCGGCAATTCCTATACTTGGTTCTACCAATACCGCCACCCAGCCACCAAAGAGAAACGCCGGATCGAGTACGGCAGTTACCCCCAGTTATCCCTTGCCACTGCCAGGGCTCAGCACCTCGCCACCAAGGGGCTGCTCAAACAAGGCACCGATCCGCTTGAGCTGCGAGAGCAGCAACGCACAGAGGCAGAGTGCCAACGCTTGGCACTGGAGCGGGAAAAGGCCAAGCAAGAAAACACCATTGAGGCGCTGGCCTGGCGCTGGTTCAACAACTACATCACCCGCGCCCGCCGCGACCCCGACTATACAAAGCGGATGATCGAGGTGGACATTGTCCCGGCGCTAGGGAGGCTGGTAGCCGCAGAGGCCAGCCGAGCCCAACTGGTGGGGGCCATCGAGGACATTATTGCCAGAGGCTCACCAGGGCAGGCCCGTGAGGTGCTGGCCTCCATGAAGCAGATGTTCAGCTATGGGGAGCAGGTGGGCATCATCGAGGCATCCCCCATTGCCAACATCAAGGCATCCATGCTGGTGGGCAAGCGCAAGTCCCGCGACCGCTTCCTGACCTTGGACGAGATCCGCGCCGTCTGGCTGGAGCTGCCGAATACCGGCCTGACCCAGCACACCATTCTTGCCCTCAAGCTGCTGCTGGTCACTGGCCAACGCCGGGGCGAACTGATGGCCGCCCGGTGGGAGCATATCGACTGGCAGGCCATGACCTGGCACATGCCGCAGACCAAGAACGACAAACCGCACACTGTCCCCCTGTCGCCCCTGGCTGAGAGCCTGTTTCGTGAGCTGGAGACCCTGTCGCAAGGCTCGCCGTGGTGCTTCCCCGGCAAGGACGGAGAGCACATCATTGAAAAAAGCGTCACCAGGGCCGTATCCCGCAAGCTGGAGCGCTTCAAGGTGAACGACAAGCCGATCCCACACTGGACGCCGCATGACTTGCGCCGGACTGCCGAAACCCAAATGTTGGCCCTTGGCGTACCGCCGCACGTCGCGGAGCGGGCGACCAACCACACCATCAAGACCGGGGTTTCGGACGTGTTCGGAGTCTATGCCCGCTATGACTACCAGGCCGAGATCCGCCAGGCCATGGAGCAATGGGCGGAGCGAATCGAAACCTTGCTTGCAGGTGAGAAGGTGATCCCCCTGCCTATCGCCAAGCGAGGCTAACCCATACGCCGGGCCTAGATCGGCCAATCGAAAAGCGGGGAACAGCCTCCCGCCTGACCCGGCACCTTTTCAGGCTGATAGTGTGAGAGCTGCGCTATGGCGAGAAGAAAAGCCACAATCCATCCATTACCGGATTGGTTCGACCTGAAGGCTTATGATGTTCTGCTTGAACTAACAAACGAATATCTTGTGCGTGAGGTGAGCTTGAGGTTTATGGGGGAGGCAAAACTTGCCGACCTATGGCTTCCAGTCGTGTCGACCAAGAATGTGCTCATTTCTCCGCAGTTCAACGATATGGCAAAACCAACGCCATTCTTGGAGAAATTCATGCTTTACGAGGGGACTTCGGTACAACCAATTGATTTCGGTCATGTATATCGCCTTCATGAGTTTGCGGAAGATAACCCTATTTGTGTTCGCCACCCTGCAGACACTGCAGGGAAAGGCATACCGCCATCATCCTTGGCGGCACTACTCATAGAAACATCTATGCTTGTGGGTAGTGGCTCGATGACGCCCAGACAGTCCGGCCTGATGAAAAGCGTCTCTTTGTGTTCAAAGGATGGGCGAGTTGATCTGTCGGTTTCCCTTGATAACTACACCGATACGGAAATACTGAGTGAGCTAGCCGATCTGCTGCCGATGTGGAGAAAGCAGCTTGATCAGCCGGAACCAAACAAGAAGCTAAATGAGACCACCAGAAGAAAAAGACACTCAGGGGAAAGTATTATCAAGGGGCTGATTGAATACCGGATTATCCCGATGCTTGATCTGATCTTGTGGGCTGGGCTTAATGGATTTGAATACACAGCAGAGCAACTGTCCAGAGAGCTTTATCCCAATGAACTTATCTCAGATAAACAGGTTAGCGAGACGCGATACCCTTTTGCTTGCAGGTTTTTAAATCACAACTTTAACGACATGACAGCTCTATGGCTTCGCCAAACAGACAGAGACACGGGCAAGCGCAACGGTGAGCGGCTGGTGAAAGACACTATAGCCGGAACAGGCTAGACCCTTGAGCCCGGCACCAGCCGGGTTTTTTGTGCCTGTCGTCTATTACCCCGAAATTTATCCCGCGCAAATTTCGCCGGAAAAACTTTCCCCGGCATATCGGATGCGAACGCACCCAAACGCACCCAACATGGCCCCCGAACGGTAGCAAACGCCTAAGGGGGCACCATGCCAAGTCCGACACTCATAACCGCAACCAACGACCGCGCCGCCATCCTGGCCACCTATGGCGAATCAGAACGCCTATGCCGTGAGGCCGAGCGCAAGCACATCACCAGCCTGTCACGCTCCCGCGCCTGGGAGCTGGAGCAGCAAGGCAAATTCCCGGCACGCCGCAAGCTGGGCAGTAATAGCTGTGCCTGGCTGTTGTCCGATCTGCTGCTATGGCTCCACCAGCAACCGCTAGCCAAGCAGAATCAGGCAGCATAGGGAGTCAAACCATGGAAAAAACAAAGGCCGCACCGCAGAACGGCACGACCCTTAACCAGCAGATACAGCATAGCACCGCCCCGATCCGTAGCGCCACCAAGTTGGAGCAGGCAGCCGTCCACCTGCTGGAAAATGGCACGAATGGCACCAGTTCACTCTCTGGCCTGTCCGGGCTTCATGATCTTAACTTCCGCAATTCAGTCAGCAAGCTGCGAGGGTGTGGAATCCAGATCCTTGATGAGCGATTCCCCCACCAGCACTCAGGGGGCGAACAGGTTTATTTGAAGCGCTACTGGCTGGCCGACCGCAACCAAGCCCGCAAGCTAGCCGAACTGGTGAACCTCAAGCGAAAGGCCCGTGGGGCGCTATCCCTGAGCAGGGAGCAGATTGCCCGCTACCTGGCCGCCATCCCCGCCAACGAACAGCCGAAACCAGCAGCCTAAGAGGGAACCCCGAATGATGATTTTCAATAATGGGCGTCAAGCTCAGGGCGAAGCCTTGCCCGCTGCCGTCCGGCGCGGTACGATTCAACCTGCTGGTGGACTCGACACCCACCAGCAAGGCTGGCGGACTCGACACCCGATAGCAACGACTTACAAAGGACAATCAGCACCTAATCCCCCATTCCTGGCACCCTGCCAGGGATCTATTCGTATTTGGGGGCATGGATCGGGAGCCA
>JAYRLO010000106.1:0-8948 GCA_041905215.1 Aeromonadaceae bacterium | reverse complement strand
GTTCAGTTGGTTAGAATACCTGCCTGTCACGCAGGGGGTCGCGGGTTCGAGTCCCGTCCGTTCCGCCACTACATCCAAGCCCAGACTCATGTCTGGGCTTTTTGCTATCTGCGTTTTGCAGACGTTGGTTTGCTTTCGTTTGCAAGATCGGCTCTCATGGGCTGTGGTGCTGTCATAAGGAGGCAAGATGGTGGAGCTGATCGGCATAGCCCAGCCTGAATGGGCCTCTTTGCCTTATGGACTCCTGCCTGAGACACTCGTGGCGCAAGCAGATAGTTATTCCCCTGCGCGCCGAGCCACCTTTCTGGCTGGTCGCGCCCTGCTCGCCGCTGTGTTGGCGGAACAGCGCGATCTCGCTACCCTGCCACCACTGGTATTAGGGCCCCATGGCCGTCCGACGTTCGCCGATCCTGAGTTGCCAGATTTCAATCTCAGCCACAGTGGTGACTGGCTATGGCTGGCGATCGGTTCCGGGCCACTCGGGCTAGACGTCGAACAACAGCGCCCGCGGCGCAACCTGGATAAGCTGATGGCCCATGTGTTGTCGGCCGAGGAGCTGTGCTGGGTGGAAGCTGAGGCCGATCCGCTTATCGCCTTTTATCGGCTGTGGACCCTGCGTGAAGCCGTGCTGAAGGCCTGTGGTCGCGGCTTGGCCGGGCTGGGGCAGCTAACGCTATCACCTGAGCTACTGCAACTGCACAGCCGTGCCTTGCCGCCTGGCGTCATCCAGGTGGCGGAGTGGCAAGGTTGCAGTCTGGCCTTGTATCAGGCGGGTTCTGGTAAGGCTATTCGGGTGCGGCAGTGGCGTGGCGAGGTCGGATTCGAGGCCTGCCCGCTGTCGTGGCAGGCCCCGTGGCAGTTATTGGCCTAGTTTACTTGGCCAGCGAGCTGAACAGCTGGTCGAACACGGCCAACCCTTCGTCTAACACGTCCCAGTCGATGGTCAGCGGTGGCAAGAAGCGGATGACATTTCCGCGCACGCCGCACGACAGCAGAATCAGCCCGGCCTTGATCCCTTCACTGACCAGTTGCTTGGTCAGCGCCGGGTTCGGCACGCCGTGGTCGCCACCGACAATCAGCTCTACAGCCACCATGGCGCCGAGGCCACGCACCTGACCGACGAGTTGTGGATAGCGTTGTTGCAGATCGCGCAGCTTGGCCTGCACCTTGTCGCCAACTTGGACCGCCCGCTCGCAGAGTTTCTCTTCATCGATCACCTCCAGCACCGCCAGTCCGGCGACGCAGCCGAGCGGTGAGCCGACATAGGTGCCGCCGAGGCCGCCGGGGATCGGGGCATCCATGATCGCCGCCTTGCCGATGACGCCGGAGATCGGGAAACCGCCGCCGAGCCCCTTGGCCACGGTAATCAAATCCGGCTCGATGTCGGTGTGCTCAATGGCGAACAGCTTGCCGGTGCGGGCAAAGCCGCTCTGCACCTCGTCGCAAATCATCACGATACCGTGCTGGTCGCACAGATCGCGCAGCGTGCGCAGGAAGCTGTGCGGCGCGGCGTAGAAACCGCCTTCGCCCTGCACCGGCTCTATGATGATGGCGGCGATACGGCCTGGCTCGATGTCGCAGTGGAACAGCTCTTCCAGTGCGGCAAGGGCGAACGCTTCGCTGATGCCGAGATACTCATTCGGGTAAGGAAGGTGGTAGATCTCGTTCGGGAACGGACCGAAGCCGATCTTGTAGGGATTCATCTTGCCGGTCAGCCCCATCGTCATGTTGGTGCGGCCGTGGAAGCCGCCCTGGAAGGCGATGATGCCGGAGCGTCCGGTATGGGCGCGCGCGATCTTGATGGCATTCTCCACCGCTTCGGCACCGGAGTTGGCGAAGGTCACTTTCTTCGGCGTCGGGCCCGGGGCGCGGCGTGTCAGCTGTTCGGCCAGCTCGATCAGGCTGGTATACGGCGTCACCATGCCGCAGGTATGAGAGAAGCGCTCGATCTGCGCCGCGACGGCGCTCTGCACCTTGGGATGCAGGTGGCCGGTATTGACCACGGCGATACCGGCGGCGAAGTCGATGAAGCGCTTGCCCTCAATGTCCCACAGCTCGGCATTTCTTGCCTTGTCGATGTAGACGGCGGCCATGTTCGCCATGCCGCGAGCCAGAACCTGTTCCTTGCGGGCTTGCCACTGTGCGTTGCTCATTATGTTGCTCCTTGCGTATCCGTGAATGCCTGGCTCAGAAGCCGCCGAGGCAGAGGTATTTGAGTTCCATGAATTCATCGAGGCCGTACTTGGAGCCTTCGCGGCCGAGGCCGGACTCCTTGACGCCGCCGAACGGCCCCACCTCGTTGGAGATGGCGCTGTCATTGATGCCGACCATGCCGTACTCCAGCGCCTCGGCGACGCGGAACAGACGGTTCAGATCGCGGGTATAGAGGTAGGCGGCGAGGCCGGCGCTGGTGTTGTTGGCCAGTGCGATCGCTTCGGCTTCGCTGTCGAAACGCACCACGGCGCTGACCGGGCCGAAGATCTCCTCGCGGGCGATGCGCATCTGCGGCTGGATACCGGTCAGCAGCGTCGGCGGATAGAAGCTGCCATCCTGCGGCGTGGCAGCATGGCGGACGACACACTGTGCGCCGGCTGCCACGGCGTCATCGACCAGCGTCTGCACCTTGCTGACGGCGGCGGCGTTGATCAGCGGGCCTATCTGGGTGTCGGCTGCGAAACCGTCGCCGACGTTGAAGGCGGCGATCGCCTCACCGAGGCGGGCGACGAAGCGGTCGTGGATGCCGCTCTGCACCAGAATGCGGTTGGCACAGATGCAGGTCTGGCCGGCGTTGCGGTACTTGGCGAGCAGTATGCCCTGGATCGCCTGTTCCAGATCGGCGTCGTCGAACACCAGGAACGGCGCATTGCCGCCGAGTTCCAGCGACAGCTTCTTCACGGTGCCGGCGCACTGTGCCATCAAGCGCTTGCCGACGCCGGTACTGCCGGTGAAGGTCAGTTTGCGCACCACAGGGCTGGCGGTCAGCACCTCGCCGACGGCGGCCGAGTGGGTGGTCGGCAGGATATTCAGCACCCCGGCCGGCAACCCGGCCTGTTCTGCCAGCTCGGCCAGCGCCAGTGCACACAGCGGCGTCTCCTCGGAGGGTTTCAGCACCAGGGTACAGCCTGCGGCCAGCGCCGGCGCCACCTTGCGGGTGATCATCGCGACCGGGAAGTTCCACGGTGTGATGGCGGCGACCACGCCGATCGGCTGCTTCAGTGTCAGGATGCGTTTGTCCGGAGTGGGGGCCGGCATCACGTCGCCGTAGGTGCGTTTGGCCTCTTCGGCAAACCACTCGACGAAGCTGGCGCCATAAGTGACCTCACCGCGCGCCTCGGCCAGCGGCTTGCCCTGCTCCAGCGTCATCAGCTGGGCCAGCGGCTCGGTCTGGCTGACAATCAGCGCGTGCCAGCGCTTGAGGATCTGGCTGCGCTGTTTGCCACTGAGGGCGCGCCAGGCGGGCAGGGCTGCTTCGGCGGCATCAATGGCGGCCTGGGCCTGCTCTGCGCCGAGATTGGCGACGTCAGCCACTATACTGCCGTCGGCCGGATTGGTGACCGCAAAGTGCTGGTCGGCCGAGACCCACTCTCCGGCGATGTAGCCCTGGGTGCGGATCAGGGCGCGGACTTCATGTTGCAGTGTCATAACAGCTTCCTTTCGGCGACGCGTGGCCTGGCCACGCACGGATAAGCCATAGTAGATCCGCGCATGCGTATGATAAGTTACGGCGTATCAACTCATAGTTTGAGGAATATAAAACTATGGCCGGAAAAATCGCCGCGTTGGCGCAGATCGCCGATCTCGATTTGAAGCTGCTGAAGCTGTTCAAGACGGTGGTGGAGTGTGGTGGCTTTGCCGCCGCCGAGACTGAGCTGAACATCAGCCGCTCAACCATCAGCATCCACATGAGCAAGCTCGAGGCGCGCCTCGGCCTGTCGTTGTGCCAGCGCGGGCGCAGCGGCTTTGTGCTCAGTGAGGAGGGCGCGGCGGTCTATCAGGCGGTGAATCGCTTGCTGGAGCAGGTTGAGGATTTTCGCAGTCAGCTCAATGGCTTGCATATACAGTTGGCTGGTGAGCTGCGCATTCTGACCAGCGATTCTGTGCTGCTGGATCCGCGCTGCCCGCTGACGCCAACCCTCGGCGCATTTTCACGTCAGGCACCCAAGGTGCGCTTCTCTCTGGATATCGAGGCGATGGGCGAGATCGAGCGGCGCGTGCTGGCCGAGGAGATCCACCTCGGCGTGATCCCGTTCCACCGCGAGCTCGATGGTCTCGACTACCTGCCGCTGTACCAGGAGCAGTGCTATCTCTACTGCGGCGCCGATCACCCGCTGTTTGCCGAGTCTGATGAGGCGACGCTCGCCGCGCGGCTGACCGACTATCCACTGGCCCACGCCGAGCTGCAGACCCACCCCGAGATCAGTCGCCAGCTGGCGGGATTTCGTCGCGAGGGTAAGGCCTACTACTACGAGAGCCGCGCCGCCCTGCTGCTCTCCGGTGCCTATCTAGGGTTCCTGCCGGATCAGTTCGCCGCCCCCTATGTCGCGGCGGGTCGGCTGCGCGCGCTGCTGCCGCAGCAACACCACTACCGGCTCGGCATGGTGGCGATCAGCAAGCGTCACGCGCGGGTACACCGGCCGCGGGATCGCTTCCTCGAGCTGCTGCGGCAGCGAGTCAGAGAAGGGGTGAGGGAGGTGTGATGCTGGCGCCCGTTGCGGACGCCAGCCTTGGGGTTACTCGCCTGCGTGCAGGTAGACGTGGGCGCTGTAGGGGGGCAGCAGGCCGCCGACGCCGGGCAGGTTAGTGCTCAGTGCCAGCTCCCATTCCGCCGCTACCGGCACCTGCTGGGTTTGCTCGGAGAAGTTCAGCAGTGTCAGCGAGTCGTTGCTCTGCAGGCAGATGAGGCCAGTTTTTTCATCACCGGCGATGCCGATCTGCTGTTTATCGCGAGGTCCCAGCTTACCGGCCCGTTTCAGGGCGATCAGTGCCTGGTAGTAGCGGAAGATGGTGCTTCCCTCGTCATCGGCCAGCAAAGACCACTGCAGCTTGGAGTCGCGGAAGGTCGCCTCGTCATGGGCATCCCGAGGCTCGGCCCCGGCAAAGGCGAACTCCCGCTTGCGGCCATCCCGCACCGCCTGGATCAGGTTGGCATCGGAGAACGCCTCGAAGAAGAGGAAGGGGGCCGTCTCGCCATACTCCTCACCCATAAACAGCATGGGCACATAGGGGCTGGCCATGACGGCCGTGATGGCCAACAGCGCCTTGTCGCGGCCATAGCTGGCGATCATGCGATCCCCCTTGAGCCGGTTGCCGACCTGGTCGTGATCCTGAATATGGACCACATGCTCGGTGGCTTGGGTCGCTCGACCATCCGTGCCGAAGTAGCGCTGGTAGACCTGATGGAATCGGCTGCCGTCGAGTACAAAGCTATCCTGCAGCGCCTTGGTGATGTCGTTGAAGGAGCCGAAGTTGGCGTAGTTATGGTTCCGTTCACCGGTCAGGAAGGCGAACAGCGCATGGTTCAGATCGTCGTTCCACTGGCTGTGATAGGCGTAGCCATCGGCGGCCGTCACTTGGGTTTCGTTGCGCAGATGTTCGGCGATCATCAGCACCTCGCGCCCCTCCTCGGCCCCTATGGTACGCGCCAGATCGGTGATTTCCCGCAGGATATGGCGCGGTGAGGCGTCGAAAATCAGCGACACGGCATCCATGCGGAAGCCGTCGAAGCCGACCTCTTCCAGCCAGTAGCGGGTGTTGGCCAGATAGAAGGCGCGGATCCCCTCGCTGTGGCCACCGTCGAAGTTGATGGCGGCGCCCCAGGGGGTATCGGCCTGCTTGGTGTAGGGGGCGTAGGCCCAACTGTAGTTGCCTTCCGGGCCGAAGTGGTTGTAGACCACATCGAGGATCACGGCCATGCCCAGCTCATGCGCCGCCTCGATGAAGGCGCGTAGATCGGCATAGCTGCCATAGTTGGGTTGCAGGGCGAACAGGTAGGTGCCGTCATAGCCCCAGTTGCGATCGCCGGGGAAGGTCGCCAGCGGCAGCAGTTCGATCACCGTAATGCCAAGGGCCTGCAGGTGCGGCAGCTTGGCCTGGGCGGCGGCCAGCGTCCCCTCCGGGGTGAAGGTGCCCAGATGCAGTTCATAGATGATGGCATCTTCGATGGGTACGCCGCGCCAACCCGGGCTCTGCACCTTGCTTGGCTCACAGATGGCGGAGGCGCCGTGTACGCCGTCCGGCTGCCAGCGTGAGGCCGGATCCGGATAGGCGGTGCCATCGACCACGAAGCGGTAACGGGTGCCCAGTGCCAGTCGTGGCTGCGTCAGCGTCCAGTAGCCGTTGGCCTGACGCGCCATCGGCAGCGTCTGCTGTGTCGCCTCCAGTCGGAGTGCCATCTCGTGGCATTCAGGGGCGAAGACCCGGAACTCTGATTGCCCCTGTTCGTTGTAGTAGTGACCCAATGCGACCATTTTTCCCCCAGTTGTTCTTCTCGATGTTGGTTTCCATCCTGCCGTCGCGGGCATGTGGGATGGTACTCGTTCTACTCTAACCGTTTCCCGGAACGGCAACACATCGCCGGGGGCGGATTATGGGGGTGGAACGGGATCTGGATCGCCGATTGGTACTTCGGGGGGCTGCGGGGCTACGGTTGTCGCCCCGTTTCGGCACAGAGCGCCAGCCAGGCCTCGGCGGTGCGCGAGCGGTAGCGATCCTTTGACCAGATGACCCCCAGACGCCACAGCAGGTTGGGGGCCATGGGACGGATGATCAGCTCCTCGCGGGCGAGTTGTCGGCAGATGGGCTCCGGCAGGAAGGCAACCCCCATGCCGCTGCGCACCATGGCGGCGAGGAAGTCCCACTGGCTGCTACGGGCGGCGATCGTGGGTTGAAAGCCACAGGCCTGACAGCACTGCTCCAGACGCTCACTCAGCGTAAAGGCCTGGGTGTAGAGCAAGAAGGGTTCGGCGCGCAGGGCCTCGAGGCGGATCTCGCCATCGCCCGCCCACTGGGGCTGATTCGGCAGCACCGCCTGGATGGGGTGGCAGGCCAGCTCCAGCGAGTCCAGCGCGGCCTCATTGCTGGTTGGCAACATGGTGATGGCGGCATCCAGCTCGCCCTCGGCTACCGCCTGTTCGATGCGGCGGCCACCATATTCGACAATCGATATTTCCACGGCCGGGTAGCGTTCGCGATAACTGCGGATCAGATGGGCGTAGATCTGCCCGACCATGGGGGGAATGCCAAGTGCCAGATGCCCCTTGTTGAGGTTCTGCAGATCCTGTAATTCGCTCTCCAGTTGAGCCATCTCGGCCAGAATGGTCTGCGCGCGCTGATAGAGCACCTGGCCGTTATCGGTCAGGCTGAAGCTGTGGCCGTCGCGATGGAGCAGGGGCAAACCCAGCTCCTCCTCGAGGCTGCGCACCATCTTGCTGATGGTTGGCTGGGTGACAAACAGTCGCTCCGATGCTCGGGTAAAGCTCTGCTGGCGGATCAGCTCGACAAAATAACGCAGGGCGCGGATATCCATGGTCGCCTCCGGAGGGAAATTCATTCCATATTGGCATAAATTTCGGTATCCGAATTCATTTTTGGCTGGTTTCACCCGGCTCTATACTGTGACTCATCTCACAGATGGACACCTCCTATGAACGACTCCCCCCTCCAGTGGCTGCGCATCCCATTCCAGATTGGGCTGCTGGCTGCCATCTGGTTTCTGGCCGATTGTGCCGTGCGTTACTTCCACCTGCCACTACCGGCCAATGTCACCGGCATGCTGGCGCTGCTGGCCCTGATCCTGCTGGGCTGGGTGCGGGTCGAGTGGTTTCGGGCCGGGGCTGGCTGGTTGCTAGCCGAGATGCTGCTCTTCTTCGTGCCCGCCGTGGTGGCCGTGGTCAACTACCAGAGTTTGCTGTTGCAGGAGGGATGGCGCATCGGTCTGGTGCTGGTGATCAGCACCACCCTGGTCTTGGGGGTGACGGCTCTGGTGGTGGACCGTCTCTACCGTTTCGAGTTGTGGTTGTCTCGCCGGAGTCGTCATCATGTCTGATACCCTGCTCGGTCTGCTCTGCTTCGTTCTGACTCTGGCTTTTTACTACGGCAGCAAATGGCTCTATCGCCGCAAGCGCATACTGCCGCTGATGCCTCTGTTGCTGGCCCCGGCACTGCTGGTGGCCATGGTGCTGCTGTTTCATATCCCCTATGCCGATTACATGGCCGAGTCGCGCTGGTTGCTCTGGCTGCTGGGGCCCGCCACCGTGGCCTTCGCGGTACCGGTCTACGAGAATCGCCAGCTGATCCTGCGCCACTGGCTGTCGCTATCGCTGGGGGTTGTGGTCTCCATCCTGGTGGCGGTTGGCAGTACCGTGCTGCTGGCCCGTTGGTTGGCGTTGCCGGAGCTGCTGCAGCGCAGCATGGCGATGCGCTCCATCACCACGCCGTTTGCCGTCGAGGCGACCAAGGCGGTCGGTGGCCAGGCGGATCTGACCGCGCTGTTTGTGGTGTTGACCGGGGTGATTGGCATGGTGGTGGGGGAGTCGATCCTGACGCTGCTGACCATCCGCAGCCGCCTGGGGCGTGGCGCCGGTTTCGGTGCCTCATCCCATGGTGCCGGCACCGCCCGGGCCTACCAGATGGGCAATGCCGAAGGGGTGGTTTCGAGCATGGTGATGATGATCGCCGGTATGGTGACCGTCTTGCTGGCCCCTTGGCTGGGCCGGATCTTCTGGTAAGGATCCTGGTCGGGCTTGCCGCCCGCGGCTTGGTGTACCGGCCAGGTTTTGGAACTGTGGTGTCCATTCCGCCCTCGATCGGCTTGGGCGGTGTGCCAACCTGCCGCTTGGCGGGGGCGGGTTAAGGGCCGAAGCCGCGGCCCTTAACAATCCCGCGGCTGGGGTTTTGCCAACAGCCGGGGAAGCCCCGGCCGGCGGGCCGATCGTCGCCGGCCGGTCGCG
>JAYRLO010000365.1:0-1602 GCA_041905215.1 Aeromonadaceae bacterium | reverse complement strand
GCTGTTGCAGGTAGGCGATGATGGCGGCCGCATTCTCCTGATGGGTGCGCAGACGGGGAGCCAGGGTTCGCAGACCTCTCAGGGTCAGGTAGGAGTCAAAGGCACCGCCGGTATGGCCCAGGCAGTTACCCCACCAGGCCAGCTTCTCGACCAGAGCCGGGTCCTTGGCAATCACGGCACCACCGACCACATCGGAGTGGCCATTGATGTACTTGGTCGTGGAGTGCACCACCACATCGGCACCCAGTGCCAACGGCTGTTGCAGCAACGGCGAGAGGAAGGTGTTATCGACGGCAACCAGGGCACCGACGGCATGGGCCGCCTCGCAGATGGCCGTCACATCGACCACTCGCAGCAGCGGGTTGGAGGGGGTCTCCACCCAAACCAGCTTCGGCTTCTGGGCCAGTGCCGCCGCCAGCGCCTCACTATCGCCCTGATCGACAAACAGCACCCGGTAGTTGCCGCGGGCCGCCACATGCTGGAACAGGCGATAGGTGCCACCATAACAGTCGTGCGGCGCAACCAGCAGATCCTGGCTCGTCAGCAGGGCTTCGGCCACCAGGTTGACGGCCCCCATGCCGGAGCCGGTGATCACGGCGCCCGCCCCCCCTTCGAGGGCTGCCAGCGCCTGAGCCAGGGTGTCACGAGTCGGGTTGCCGGAGCGGCTGTAATCGTACTGGCGTTTCTCACCAAATCCGGCGAAGGTATAGTTGGTCGACAGGTAGATAGGCGGTACGACGGCGCCAAACTGGTTGTCGGCCCCAATCCCGGATTTGACCGCGTGGGTCTCTTGCTTGTAGTCCGTCATATCGCCTCCCGGCTCGCAGCTAAAGATAGAAATAAAATACTAGCTACACCTTACCGATCCGCAATATAGCCGTCAACACTTCTAGACGGCTAAATGGCTTTGCTGTTGGATTGCCATTACTGGTCATACGGGTTAAAATCGCGCCGGAACAACCAGATAACGGGTGCATGATGAAGACAGAGTGGAACGGCGATTACGTCAGTCCCTATGCCGAACACGGCAAGAAGAGCGAACAGGTCAAGAAAATCACCGTCTCGATCCCGCTGAAGGTGCTGAAGATCCTCACCGATGAGCGGACTCGCCGCCAGGTGAACAACCTCCGTCACGCCACCAACAGTGAGTTGTTGTGCGAAGCCTTCCTGCACGCCTTCACCGGTCAGCCGCTCCCCTGTGACGATGATCTGCGCAAAGACCAGCCCGACGATATTCCGGGCACGGCCCAGCGCATCATGATCCAGTTGGGCAAGCCCATCGAGAAGTTCGACGAATAGTTCCCGTGTTCACGGCTGACAAGAGGCGACCCCAGGGTCGCCTTTTTGATTCTGGCATGCATTCAATAGCAGATGACACCTTGCAAAATCTAGGTGGGAGTCCTCAGCGTTCGGAGATAGCATCCAGTGGGTAGAGACAACAAAAACCATGCACGATGCGATGGCTCCACAAAACAACATCAATCAGATGAAATAGATCTGCATGACTAAAAGGGTCCGTCAGTAGTAACGGGTGTATGCGAGCTACTCCCTCTTGCAGAGCCTTATCGCAGTCAAGAACCTGCTCAATTTCCGCAGCCCAAC
>JAYRLO010000105.1:0-8977 GCA_041905215.1 Aeromonadaceae bacterium | reverse complement strand
CTAGAGCTGTTATCGAGCGGTAGTTCGCCATCGCCTCTGGTGGAACAACACGCCGCTCAGTTTGCTCTGTTACAGTCTTTGGTGCCCCAGGATGCAACCGCCGCATCTGTGCCTATGTGTGAGCCGGAGCCCTCCGTCGAACGAGAAGCCCATCGTGATGTGGCCGTGAGTTGGCATATCTCGTTACGTTTTGATCCGACGTTATTCGAGTTCGGCTTTGATCCTGCATCCTTTCTTCGCTACTTGTGCAAGTTGGGCACTATTAGCCATATCCAGGTCATACATAACAACATTCCTGCTTGGCGTGAGTTTCAGGCGGAGCAGTGCTATCTGGGTGTCGAGTTGGACTTGGTCACGCAGGCCGAAAAAAGCGAGATTGAAGAGGTCTTCGATTTTATTCGCGAACTTGCCCATATCCGCATACTTCCCCCCGAAAGTCGCACCCAGGATTATCTGCGTCTCATCGCCGAGCTTCCTGAGGATAAAGAACTATTGGGTGAAATCTTGATCCAGAGTGGTCTGTTGACGGAACGGGAGCTGCGCGAGGGGTTAGCTAAGCAGGCTGAAAGTCCTGACAAATCAAAGTTAGGGCAGCTACTGGTCGAGGAGGGGGTCGTCTCTCCGGTTCTGGTCGATCAGGCGTTGCAGAAGCAGACGCAGATCCGGGAAAAGCGTCATGCCGACAGTGCTTTTATCAAGGTTTCGGCTCAGAAGCTCGATGAGCTCATTAATCTGGTTGGTGAGCTGGTCATTGCGGCCGCGGGGGGCGAGATGCTGGCGCGCAGTAAGGCGGATAGTGAGCTGCTCTCTTCGGTCGCAGCGATCAATCGTCATGTAGAGCAGATCCGGGAGTCGGCACTGCGATTGCGCATGGTCGAGATTGGCGAGACCTTTATTCGTTTTCAACGGATGATCCGGGATGCTGGTCAGGAGTTGGGTAAATCCATCAGTTTGCAGATTGATGGGGGAGAAACCGAACTCGACAAGTCAGTGGTCGAGCGGATCAGTGAACCTTTGACCCACCTGGTGCGGAATGCGGTCGATCATGGCATAGAAACCTCCGAGGTTCGTGTTTCGAGTGGCAAACCCGCCCAGGGAAATGTTCGGCTCAATGCCTATCATGAGTCTGGCAGCATAGTGATCGAGGTTCATGATGATGGCAAGGGGCTGGATGCGAACCGGATCCGGCAAAAGGCCATCGATAAAGGCATCATCTCTCCCGAGTGCCAGCTGGATGAGCAAGCGCTCTACCAACTAATATTCGAGCCTGGCTTTTCCACCGCTGATGCTGTCAGCAGTCTGTCTGGGCGCGGAGTCGGCATGGATGTGGTTCGGCGCAATGTGGAAGCATTGCGAGGAACCATAGAGTTGGAGTCCACGCCTCATCAGGGATGCTGTGTGCGCATCCGCTTGCCTCTGACCTTGGCGATCATCGATGGTTTCCTGGTCAGTGTGGGTAATACCCCTCTAGTCATACCTCTGGATATGGTGACCGAATGTCTGGAGACCCTGCCGACATCGCCACAAACCGCATCCCCTGTCATTTATGACTATCGGGAGCTCAGAGGTAAACCGCTGCCACTGATCCATCTTCGCCATCATTTCGCCATCGACGGGTCTCAGGCCAAGAGACAGAACATAGTGGTTGTCAGTCATGGCAAACAGCAGTTGGGTCTGGTCGTGGATCAGTTGTTGGGTGAGCAGCAGATCGTCATCAAACCATTGGGGATGCTCTTTTCCCAGCTTAGAGATATCAGTGGTTCCAGTATTTTGGGCTCGGGGCAGGTTGCTCTGATCCTGGATATCCCAGGAATGTTACAGCGGATGCATGAGCAGTCAGGCGCAAGACCTTGTGCGCATCTTGCTTCATAAAACTAGTGAGTACGGGAGAACACCATGAATTTTTTCAACTCCATGAAATTGAGAACCAAGCTGTTGTTGGCCTTCATTGCCATGTCACTGGTTGCCGCGACCGTCGGCCTGGTTGGTTATGTCAACATGCGTGAAATCAATGGCATGACCACCAGCTTGTATGAACGAGAACTGCTTGGCTTGGATGCGGCGGCGGATGCCCGGACCAACATGATTGCCGTTGGTCGTTACCTGCGAGCAGCTATGCTGGCCGATACGGAGGCGCTGCGGCAGCAGCATATCAACAGCTCTCGTCAGAGCCTGGCGGCGGTTGAAAAAGCGATCAATGAGGCGCGCCCGAAGTTTGTGTCGGCCGAAGGCAAAGCCATGTTCGAAGAGTTTGATCGTCTGTGGCCTGCCTACAAGAGCGGCATCGAAAAAACCGAGGCGCTGCTGGCTGAAACGCCTCTGCCTGCCGCCAGCCCGGCTAATCACTACCTGGAAGGAGCCTTTGCTCCCGCAATCAAAAGCGTACTGGATCTGGTTGGAACTATAGTAACCCGTAAGGTTGAACGCTCCGCTGCGCAGGCGCAATTGTCCCACGAGCTGTACGAGCAGAGCACGCTTTTGATGTTCTCGGCCATTGGCGCGGGCGTTTTCCTCGGATTGGTCTTGGGCTGGTTTATCTCTTCGCGCATCGTCAAGCAACTGGGTGGCGAACCAGATTATGCCGTTGATATCACGCGCAAGGTGGCTGCTGGCGAGCTGGGGGTGCAGGTCACTCTCGATGAAAACAACAAAGCGTCCCTGCTATATGCCATGCGGGAGATGATCGACAAGCTGGCCCATACCATGCGCGAAGTTCGCTCTTCCGCCGATGCCCTGTCGGGGGCGGCCGAGCAAGTGAGTGCTACCTCGCAAGCGCTGAGCCAGGGGGCCAGTGAACAGGCAGCCAGTGTTGAAGAAACATCGGCTGCGATCGAAGAGATGTCGGCATCGATTGCGCAAAACACCGAGAGTGCCAAGGTGACTAATGGCATCTCCTCCAAGGCGGCTAACGATGCGCTGCGTGGTGGTAAGGCCGTGAACGAAACGGTCAGCGCCATGAAGCAAATTGCCAGTAAAATCAGCATCATTGATGATATTGCCTACCAAACCAACCTGCTGGCTCTGAATGCGGCCATTGAGGCAGCCCGAGCCGGTGACCATGGCAAGGGCTTTGCGGTCGTTGCCGCTGAGGTTCGTAAATTAGCGGAGCGGAGCCAGGTTGCCGCCCAGGAGATTGGTGAAGTCGCCAGCAACAGCGTCTCTTTGGCTGAACAAGCTGGAACTCTGTTTGAGCAGTTGGTCCCGGATATTCAACGCACCTCCGATTTGGTGCAAGAGATTACGGCGGCTTCGCAAGAGCAGACAACCGGAGTCGGTCAGATCAACGTGGCGATGAATCAGCTGAATCAGATTACCCAGCAGAGTGCTTCCTCCTCCGAGGAGCTGGCGGCAACGGCGGAAGAGATGAATGCCCAAGCGTCGCAGTTGACGGAGTTAATCGGATATTTCCATGTCGGTGGCGAGGATAAACGCCAAGGAAGCAGAAGTACTCAATCGAAGGCTTCATCTGCTGCGCGTGACAATGTGAAGCTGGCCGTGCCTGCGCAGTTGAGTGCGGGCGCTGGTGATGGTCGTTTTGTCCAATTCTAGGAGGTGCCACATGAATGATCTGATGGCATTACCTTCTGGTGGTGAACTCCCCGAACGCGGGGCAGGACAGAATCTCTCATTCCACTGTATGGGGGTCGCATTGGCCCTACCTATCAACCGGGTGCGCGAGATTATCGAATATGGGCACCTGACGGCTGTGCCCATGATGCCAAGCTATGTGTTGGGAGTAATAAATCTGCGCGGCAATGTGGTGCCCGTGGTCGATCTATCTGCGCGCTTTGGTTCTGGCGCAACCCAGTTGGGTAAGCGGACTTGCATCATCATCCTCGAGTTGCCCTGCGACGATGCCACTCATCTGGTGGGGTTGGTGGTCGATGCGGTGGATGAGGTGTTGGATATTGAACCGTCGCAGATCGAGCCGCCACCTGGGTTGGGTACCGTCATCCGCAGCGATTTTATTCTCGGTATGGCCCGCCGTGAGCAGGGGTTCCTGATTATCCTGAAGGTAGACCGACTGCTTGATCTGCACGAATTGATGCCTGCGGAAGAGACTATGGATGTCGCACTGACGGGGTAATCACGATGGAATTGCCGCAACTGAGCGATACCGACTTCAGTCAGGTTCAGACACTGATGCGCCAAGTGTCGGGCATCATCATGGCTGATCATAAAAAGCAACTGGTTGCCGGGCGTCTGATGAAGCGACTCAAGGCGCTCGGTTGCCGCGATTTCAGTGAATATGTGCACTTTCTCAGTGATCCTGGGCACCAGGATGAGCGTCGGTTAGCCGTTGATCTGTTGACGACCAATGAGACGTTCTTTTTCCGGGAGGAGGCTCACTTCCAGTTTTTACGTGCGGTCTTGGCGGATTGGGATTCTCGCCCACTGCGAATATGGAGTGCGGCTTGCTCCTCGGGAGAGGAGGTCTACTCCATTGGCATGCTGTTGCATGAGTTGTTACCCGGGCGGAACAATTGGAGTCTTCTCGGTTCGGATTTGTGTCGGCACGCACTGGAGACTGCCAGCGTCGGCATCTATCCCATGAGCAGAGCCCAAGCCATCCCGCCGGAATATCTCAAACGCTACTGTCTGAAAGGGGTTGGTGAGCTGGATGGGTTGCTGCAGATCAAGCCTGAATTGCAGGCAAATGTTTCCTTTCGTTGTATCAATCTCAATGCCCGATTGCCGGCGGATCTGCCGACATTCGATCTGATCTTCTTGCGTAATATCCTGATCTATTTTGATACCAGCGGTAAAAAAGCCATCGTCGAAAATGTCCTGTCTCGGTTGAAGAAAGGAGGTTTTTTATTCATCGGCCATTCGGAAAGTCTCTATGGGCTGGATCTTCCGGTGACATCTTGTGGCTCTGCTGTTTACTACCATGAGTCAGGGGTATGACCCTCTATTTGGGGCCCGGTGGTTATTTTTGGGGGCAGAGCGAAGAGCCTGTTTCGACTGTTCTTGGCTCTTGCGTTTCGCTCATCGCCTGGTTGCCCGAAAAACAGAGCATGTTGGTCACGCATGTGATGTTACCAACCGCACCTTCGGGTGAGGAGGGGAGTTTGCGATACGGTGATGCCATGCTGGCTCGTTGGCAAGCCGATGCAGAGCTGTTGCCAGCCCGAGCGGAGGATTTCCAGCTTGCTCTGGTGGGTGGCAGCTCCCAGTTTTATCAAGCTAGCGAGTATCAGATGAGCGTGGGCTACAAAAATATTCTCTATCTACAGCAGGCACTTACCCAACGGGGATTACGTCTTAGATATCAGGAAACAGGAGGTCATTATCACCGTAAGCTACTGGTTGATACCCAACACGGCCGGTTTTGGTGGCAACGTCTGGGAGATCCACTACACCCCGATTACGAGGAGGGAATATGGTAGCCAAGACGCGCATCTTTGTGGTCGATGACTCGGCTCTGGTCCGGCAGTTTATGGCCGAGGTCATTCAGGGGCAGCCGGACTTGCAGTTGTTGGGGGCGGCAGCCGATCCTCTCAGTGCGCTACCCAAGATGGAGCTGCAGTGGCCCGATGTCATCCTGCTCGACATGGAGATGCCGCGTATGGATGGTTTGACCTTTTTGCGGCAAATCATGGCAACTCATCCCACTCCGGTGGTGATCTGTTCATCGTTGACTGAAAAAGGGGCGGCGTTGACCCTGGATGCGTTGGCGGCAGGGGCTGTGGCCGTTTTTGCCAAGGCAAAGCTGGGCGTTCGGCAGCATCTGGAGAGCATTGCCAGTGATCTATTGCGTGCGGTCCGGGAGGCTGGGGCCGCATCTGTCTCGATGAGTAAGCGCAGGGACCCGGCGCAACCCATGGTTCTGCCTCAGAGTCATCGCGCCCAACCTCGGGCCTTGATGCATACCACGGATCGGATCGTAGCGATTGGAACCTCAACCGGAGGAACCATAGCTCTGGAGCGTATTCTGAGTGCTCTGCCTGCCGATGCCCCCGGGATCGTCATCGTGCAGCATATGCCGGAAAAGTTTACCGCCGCATTTGCCGAGCGATTGAATAGCCTCTGCGCCATCGAGGTCCGAGAAGCTAAGAATGGTGATCGCGTACTCGACGGCGTCGCCTTGATTGCTCCCGGCGGCTTGCATCTGCAACTGTGCCGCTCTGGGGCTCATTACTGTGTCGAGGTTCTGGATGGTCCTCCGGTGAATCGGCATAAGCCATCGGTCGATGTGCTCTTTCGGTCGGTAGCCAAATCCGCTGGTCCCAACGCGCTGGGTATCATCATGACGGGCATGGGGGACGATGGCGCCAGAGGGCTGTTGGCGATGCACGAGACAGGAGCCAAGACCCTGGCACAAGATGAAGCCAGTTGCGTGGTCTTTGGGATGCCCAAGGAGGCTATCCGAATGGGGGCTGTGAGCGATATTCATCCGCTGACCCATCTTCCCAATGAAATCATGACCTTCGTACGGCAAGGGATTGGGCGCGGATCAGCCTCCTAAAATGCTGACACTGGCTCACGTGGGCGACTGTTCATCGAGGCTGACAGGCAAGGTAATCCCACCATTGAAAGCGGCCGGTCGGTCAATGACATTCACTTAAGAAGGAAGGCAGGAAGGAAGGTTCCCTTTCACCAACACGCCGTAAACCCATCCGTTGGGCTCGATGACATCGACCCTGCCGCCAGCGGTTGTTTCAATGGGAACACTTCTAGCCTTACCTGATCAGTGTTGGCCGATCGGTGACTTTGTTTTTTCAACTACACAATTACCTTTCCTACTGTTTTCAAATCCAGTTTCTACCAAGGTGCAAAGAAACAAAAAATGCCAGTCAGGCTAACCTGACTGGCATTATCGCTGAATGGCTTTTTTACAATTGATGGTGACTAGCCGTTATCTACAACCTTAACAGAGCTGGTTAACCCATCCTGATGAGTACCAGTTGACTTGATGGTTATATTAAGAAAACCCTCGGTTTTCTTATTGCCAGTGGTCTCCGGATCAATTTGGAAGCAGTAGAAAGTCGGGCGCGTTATTGATGGGTAGGGGCTCTTGGCATCTTGTGAGCAGTTGCCGACACCCAGCCCAAGGCCAGCTACGTCACCACCATTGGTGTTGCTGGTGGATAAGGTACTTCCTGCTGGCATCGGGTTGACACCACGCAAATCGTAGTAGTTTTCCAGGTCGCCAAAGCTGCTGCTATCCAAGCTATCGGGAATCGGGTTTTTCAACCGTTCAGCCTGACTGTTTGAGGCATCATGGGGTATATGCATCGGCAGTACACGAACAAACTTGGATTTGCCATCTGTCAGATCGACGATGATGTCGGAGCGCCAAGTCCCAGTTGCGGCGTCATAGACCTGCAACGGCATGACACCATCACCGGCATCACTGCTGCTCACACCAGTAAAAATGAACTCGACGTTGCGGAACAGGGTTGTCAGCTCGCGTTTACAGAAACCGCGGGTAATGGTGTCTTTGTCGCAGACCAGGCCGGTATAGACACCATCGCCCAGATCGCGAACACCGTTGGCATTCAGATCTTCGAAGGTGTCTACGTTGACCAGGTAGTGATCGGCATCGCCAAGACCGTTATCATCGGTGGCGTCATCGATGTTTTTGTCGGTGAAGCGCTCGCCAACATCCTTGTAGCTGCGGACATAGTCGGGCACGTCGATAATGGTTTCGTCCTCGGCGACGCCTTGCAATTCTCCCTTATCAAAGATGCCATTGCCGTTGAGATCCTTGAAGCTCTCCTCTCCCATCACATAGGCGCTGACGGTAATTCGCCCATCGGCTGTACGCGGCTCCTGAGAGGTGAGCGTGGCGGTGCAAACACCAGATTTCGTTGAGCAGACGCCGGTCGCATCGCCACTGTCGCTGGTCAAATCACCCTTGATGCTGCCACCTTCGGTCGTGAAATAGACCTTGGTGCCATCGGCTACCGGGTTGTTAAAGCGATCGGCAAGATGCAGCGTAATGGAGGCCTCTTCGCCATCATAGCCAGCACCGTTGATGTTGTACTTGTCTGCCGCGAACGAGAAGCTGTTGTCATCGGCATAGCCGATGCCTACGCCAATCTGGCTGGAGGCGGCGCGGATCTCGGTATTCCCGTCCAGTACCGCAATGACGCTGATCGGGGTTGGCAGGTTGCCGGAGTTTACGGTGACTGTGGCCTGACCATCCTTGTTGGTAGTGGCTGCGGTCGGACTTAGACTGTAATCCTGATAGTTAACATTGTTGGAGATATTACCGCCGAAGCTGAAGTTCAGCTGTTTGCCGCTGACCGGTTTTGCTTGTGCGTCGAGCAGCGTAAAGGTCACTGTTGCCTTTTCATCCTTACCTGAACCACGCAGGTAGATGAATTCAGGCTTTGGTGTTGCTGCGGAGATGGAGCGAGTCTCAGCCGTGATGTTGTTAATCGTCACGGTTGCGACCTCGTTCAGACCCGCCGCCGAGGCGGTGATGGTGTCGTTGCCGGAGCAGGCATAATTATCTGTTGTGCCCTTATAGGTCGAGATAGCCGTCCCCTGTTGGGCCGTGACCTGGGTATCAAGCGTTGCCTTATTCGCACTGGCGCATGATGAGCTGAAAGTAATCTCGATGGGGTAGTTGTAGGCGACACTGTTCTGGGTCACGGTGGCCGTCAGTACAGCAACGCTACCTGCGCTTAGAGTGGTCTTGTCGCTGGTCAGCGTGATATCCAGATCGCTGGCACCGAATTGGTAATTTTTGCTGGCACTTAGATCACCTGTTATCACAGTGGTCGATACCGTCACACTGCCGGCTGTTTCCGCTGAACTGGATGTACTGGCTAGCTGGAAGGTAGCCTTGCCATCGTTATCTGTAAGCCGAGACGATGAGGGGGTGATGGCCCCTTGTGTCGCTGTGGCATTGATGATCTTATCGGCCATTGGTGAGCCGGATGGATCGAGCAGCGTGGCTTCGATCAGGCTTGCTCGCTCGGTTGGCAGACGCGACTGCTCGGAACAGGTTGAGAGGTCAGAGAGA
>JAYRLO010000104.1:0-9123 GCA_041905215.1 Aeromonadaceae bacterium | reverse complement strand
GAAAAAGCTTGTCAGTTAAGAGGTTCGGGAGAGACAACCTCTCTCGCCAACTCGCCGTAAACCCTGCCATGGGGGCTCGATGGCGGCATCCCTGCCGCCAACGGTTGGCTCAAAAGGCTATCTCTCCTTCGCTAACTGACTGGTATTGCGGTCAGAGGGCCGCCTTATCATCAAAAGCCTTGTTCGCAAGCCTCAAAACAGTCCCAGCCCCTTGAGCATCACCAGCAGGATCAGCAGCGGCGAGACGTAGCGCAGCAGGAAGAAGAGTACTCGTACCAGTCTTTCGTTATCCAGGGCGCCGTGGTTGGAGAGCGCCAGCTTCAGCCGATCAAAGCCCCACACCCAGCCGACAAACAGCGCCACGAAGATGCCACCCGCTGGCAGTATGATGTTCGATGAGAGGTAGTCGAACAGATCAAACATCGTCATGCCGAACAGCTTGAACTCGGCCAGCGTGCTGTTGGTCAGCGCACAGGTCGAACCCGTGACGGCCAGTATCAGCAGCGTGATCAGGGTGGCTTTCTGGCGTGACAGACCGAAGCGCTCGTGAATGATGGCGACGGGAACTTCCAGCAAGGAGAGCATGGCGCCGGTGGCGGCCACGGCGGTCAGCACGAAGAACAGCACCATCAGTAGATGGCCCATCGGGATCTGGGCGAATACGGCGGGTATGGTGATGAAGACCAGGGATGGTCCGGCGCTTGGCTCGAAACCGAAGGTGAACACCGCCGGGAAGATGGCGATACCGGCCAGCATGGAGACAAACAGATCGGCAGCCATCACGCGGAATGTGGTGGCGGGGATATTCTGGTCATCCCGGAAGTAGCTGCCATAGGTCATCATGGTGCCCATGCCGATGGAGAGCTTGAAGAACGCCAGCCCCATGGCCATCAGCACGACGGAAGCCGTGATTTTGGAAAAGTCGGGCTGGAACAAGAAGCTCAACCCCACGCTCGCCTTATCCAGCGACAGGCTGACCCCGCACAGCAACAACAACAGCAGGAACAACAGCGGCATCAACTTCTTGGTGACGGCTTCGATCCCCTTGGATACGCCAAACAGCAAGATGCCGCCGATGAAGAGCAATACGCCCCATTGCCAGAGCAAGGATTGCAGCGGGTCACTGATCAGGGCACCAAAGGCCGCCCCGGTGACCTTCGGATCACTGGAGAGAATCGAACCCTCGATGGCCTTGAGGATATAGGCAAAGACCCAGGCGACCACCTCGGAGTAGAAGGACATGATCAGGAAGGCGGCGATCATGCCGAAGGCACCGATCAACCACCAGGGCTGCCCCTTGGGGGCCAGCGTTTGCAGAGCGGAGATGGGGTTGCTCTTGGCGCGTCGCCCCAGGGTGATCTCGGCGATCATCACCGGCAGACCGATGAGCAGGGTGGCCAGCAGGTAGACCAGCAAGAAGCCGGCGCCGCCGTTTTCCCCCGTCATGTAAGGGAACTTCCAGATGTTACCCAGACCGACGGCCGAACCGAGGGTGGCGGCAAGAACGCCGAAGCTGCTGGTGAATCCATCCCGTTTCGCGGCAAGGGGTTGTTGGCTCATAGTTTTTTGAATTCCACTGTCAATGTCAGAATTTGGCACATTTTGTCCCATGACCTCATGGGGCGACAGATTTTTCCATTGATATGAGACTGCTCCAAGTGATTTTTGGTAACTAGGTCATTCGGCGGGTGAAAATGTGCAGTGGCGCCAGCTGTTCCAGCCGAATGCTTGGCTCTACGGGACTCAGTCCAGCTTGGGTGCCGCCACCTGACCCAGGATCAGTGCCTCCTTGCGGGCCTTGGGCCACTGCTTGAGCCGGTATTCCAGGCGCAAGGCGAGGCTCTGCTCGCCCACGCTCTGCTGCCAAACCAGTAGCAACGGGCCGCGCCCACGCAGGGCGCGAGCCCCTTTCCCCGCCTGGTGTTCGGCCAGACGCCGGCTTACATCGGTGGAGATGCCGGTATAGAGACGGTCAGCGCCATCGCGCACCATATAGAGCGACCACTGTTTCGGTTCGAGAGGACTGATTTCTTCTGATATCTGCATGCTGGTGCTACGTTTTATTTTCAAACAGCCGGGCAGGGAGTATCTGCTCTCTTTCGGGAAGACGGGAAAATTGCTTTAGACGGATATGGATTAGATCGGTATATCTCTTCTGGCTCATATACAGTTTACACAACATGTCTTCCGCCAATAATTGCAGCCAAGGCGAGAGTTGTTCTTCCTCAATTGCCTGGTGCAAGTTTTGGATAGCTTGAGATGGAGAACTCTCCATCTGTGATAGCCCTAAGAAAAGCGCCACGTACTGACGATCCGGAGCAAGGAGATTATTACTATTTTGATATTTTTTCAGTCGGCGGATGGCATCCTCATCGCGCTTATCGCTGATGGCTCCCCGCGCAAAATCGATTTCCCATTGTGTGGACTTGGATAACTTGGGGCTGCTCTCCATCTCGCGTGAAATATAAAAACGGGTGTATTGGTTGAAGCGGATAACCGTCAACGCTCGTGCAACACCAATTGGGTTGTTGCTTGTCGTTAACGTCTCTTTATTGGCTATGGCTAACTGTTTGAGCCCAGACGCAAAGCAGTTCAATGGTTTTTCGGTCGAACAAACAATATCTTGATAAGCGGCCAGCGCCAAAAGACGCTTCTCTGGTGTGCTTTGGGTCTCGTAGTGGAACAAGCAATCCGTCAGGTAACGAACCGCTATGTAGTCCTCGGGTGAATCAATTTTAGTGGGGACTCCCTTGGGGGGGGTGCTGCAAAGCGAGTGGTTTTCCCGGTACCAGTGGCGAAGTTTGGGCAGGTGACTACTGACATATTGCTTATCCCGAGCCAGCTCAATCATCAGGTCAAAAAAAGAAGATCGCATTTCATGGCTTTTCTGCGTGGCTTGGTAGCGTTTGGCATTGGCGTCGCTAAACGTACCATAACGACCCAAAGTATCCCCATAGGCAAGCAACCATTGTGCTTTGACATAGCCTTCTTCGGCTAGCGGTTCCATAAGAGGCTTAACCATGGCGCGCATTTCGGGGGCATCCATGTTGCTGTAAACCTCAGCAAGGCGAATCGTTGCCGCACGCCCCTCCGTCGTGATTTTTTGCTTTAACTCCACCTCTTGTAGAAATAAGCGCTCCTGCTTAGGCAGATAGATCACTCTGTTGTGCGGGCTGACAGCCTCTTGAGCGGTTTGAGTCTGTGCAGCAAGTGGTGATGATCCACTCGTGGTTAGCAATCCCCAAATGAGTAGGTAGTGAAGTTGGATGTTCATGAATTCCGTCTGCTCGCAAATAGTGAGGCGGCTCAAGATATCAGAAGCAGCTGGCGATCCGCTTGTTTAGAACTGATAAATTACCGGACGTATCACAACATATAAATTGATGAGAATGTGGCTGATTCTTGGATGGTAAATCTTTAGGTAACAACTTTAAGGGACTGACGATCGTGAAAATTTTACCCTTGATTATGGTACTGACCTGTGTGGCTTGGTTAAGTGGCTGTGCTGCTAAACCACCCATACCTGAGACATTGGCTCTTCAGGATTTGAATGCCAAGCAAGGCCTGTTGGTCGGTGCGCTGAGCCGTCCGTCCCAAAAGATCGCATTCAATAGTTATACGCTGCTGTTTCGCAATATCGACAATGGTGAAACGTACAAAGTGGTTGCTCGTTGCGATCCTATGAGTGGGCGATACGAAGATGATTTTGTGAATGCCCCCGCCGCCGGTGGGCAACTGGTTAATGGCTCCCAGTTCGCAATTTTGGTGCCTGCCGGACGGTACGAGATGTACAACTACTATCTACATAAAATGGAACCCAATGGTGACAGTGTTACCTACTCGGCCAAAGAGGAGTTTTCAATCCCATTCGAGGTCAATGGTTCTGAAATCAAATATATAGGCGAATTCAGAAATGTTCCTGATACCTTTATGCATACTTGGTTAGGGATCGAAACCGAAGTGTTGGCGGGGGGAAGTTGGGATATTTACGATGGTTCTAACCGAGATGCAGAACGATTGAAGGGGCGTTTCCCTGCGATGCCATGGAGCCAGATGAAAGTGGCGTTGCTCACTCCTACCTCTAATTTGGCGCTCTTGGTGCGCCGTGGTAAGGAGTCACGCGAGTAATCCGCAACCAAAAAAAGCCGGAGCAGTTGCTCCGGCTTCGTTTGGGAATGCGCGACTTAGAAGTCGTAGCGCATGCCCACGGCGACGATATCATCGGTGTTGATGCCGTAGTTCTGGGTGAAGCTGTTGTCATCCAGCAGGTTGATGCGGTAATCCACATAGCTCTGGAAGTTGTTGTTGAAATGATAGGCGGCGTTGACGCTGACGTACTCGTTCGCCTTATCGTCGATGTTCTGGCTGTCATCCTTCACATCGGAGCGGACATAGGCCACACCCGGGACAAACTTGTCGGCGACTGTGTACTGGACGACGGCTTCGTAGCCACGGCTCTTGTGGGCATAGCCACCGGCGGTGCTATCACCCAGGAAGTAGTGGTCACGACCTTCCGAGTAGGTGGCAGCGGCATACAGATTGTTGGCGTTGTAGCGCAGACCCACACCGGTCAGTTGGGCATCATCCTGACCACCGAATTGAGCGGTCTGTTTCTGCTCATCGGTCTTGCCGGCGCGGTTGTAGACGGTCGCGATGCTCAGCCCCATGGCGGTATCGTAGGAGAGGCCAGTGGCGTAACCCTCATCGCTGCCCAGCATCCATTTGTCGGCGTCGTTGTTTTGCGGATCATTCTTGCCGGTGTACTGCAGACCAAACGTCAGGCCATTGTAGTTGAAGGCATATTTGAACAGACCATTGGTGCGGCCGGTGCCGAATGCTTCGGTGTTCTTGCCCAGACCATCACCACCGAACTCCGGCAGGACGTCGGTATAGTCGTTGACCATGGAGAAGAGGCCATCCTGACGGCCATAGGTCAGCTGGCCAAAGGTTGCGTGGCGAATACCGGCATACCCCAGACGCAGTTCATCGTTATTGCTACCTGAGGTGGGCAGGTTGTATTCAACCTGACCCAGACCGGTCAGATCGTTACCCAGATTGGTTTCACCGTTCATGCCCAGACGGAAGTAGCTCTGATCACCGCGCAGCGCGTCATCACCGGAACCGTAATACAGGCCGGTTGCACGACCATAGAGATCCAAGGTGGTACCGTCTTTGTCATAAACGGTGGCGGCAGACGCTGTGCTGGCTGCCAGGAGAGTTGGAATCGTCAATGCAATTAATTTGGCTTTCATCGTATCACCCTCGTAGTTGTAAGACTGATCTGCAACATAGGAATGGAGGCATTCGCAGCTCAGTACGCTTGGTGTTTCGAAAGACAAACTAGCGACCGTAACCTAAACGGGAGCTTAATCGATAAAGCGTGATCGGCGTCAAACTGAATGAAAGCTAAACCAGCGACATCAAAAATCACTGGTTTAACCCCTCGGTAAAGGGAGTCAGCCGCCGACCGATGAGGGCAACGGGCTAATGCTTGTCAGTTAAGAGGTTCGGGAGAGACAACCTCTCTCGCCAACTCGCCGTAAACCCTTCCATGGAGCTCGATGGCGGCATCCCTGCCGCCAACGGTTGGCTCAAAAGGCTATCTCTTCTTCGCTAACTGACTGACATTGGGGCAACGGGCCCCCAATTTTTAACAGTCGATCGTCGAGTCGCACTGCTCCGGGACGTGGCGCAGGAACATCTCGGGGGGAAGGAACCCTTCGACGCGGGCCTGGGGGTGTTCGGCCTCACCAAAGAAGAGGATGGCGGGGAGGCCAGAGACCTGCAGGGTGTCTAGTAACTCGCGTTGGGGGGGCAACGGGGCGGTGACATCGACCCGCAGCAGCTGGTAGTGCTGCAATCGTTGCTGCACCAGAGGATCGCTGAAGGTCTGCTCCTCAAACTGTTTGCAGGCCACACACCAGTCGGCATAGAGATCCAGCATCACGGGTTGTCCCTGATCGCGCGCTACGGCCAACTGCTGATTGAGCTCATCCAGACTATGCACCTCGACAAAGGGCAGTGTGCTATGTGGTGCTGGCGCTAGCCAGAACCAACTGGCGATGGCCAGGAGCGGAAGTAGCAACGAGGCGATACGACGGAGTCTCGAGATCGGGCAGAGGGCCAGCAACAGGTAGCCGAGAGTGAGCGTGATCAGCAGCAACCAGGCGGCGCGGATCAGCGGCTCCGGCAGGATGCGCGCCAACAGCAGCACAGGGACGGTCAGCAGGATGAAACCAAACAGCACCTTGACCCGCTGCATCCAGAGCCCTCGGCGTGGCAGCCAGCGCGGCCCGAGAGTCCCCAGCAGCAGCAGTGGGATCCCCATGCCCAGCGCCAGGGCATAGAGAACGACGGCCCCAAGGGCGCGATCCCCACTTTGTGCCACATAGAGCAGGGCACCGGAGAGCGGCGCCGTAGTGCAGGGCGAACAGACCAGGGCGGAGATGGCCCCCATCACGAAGACCCCGGGTAATGAGCCTGAACTCTGAGCTCCGGCCAACTGATGCAAGGCATGTTGCCAACGGGGGGGCAGTTGCAAGGAGAAGGCACCAAACATGGCGGCGGCCAGCGCAATGAACAGCAGGCTGAACAACACCAGCACCAATGGCTGTTGCAACCAGGCTTGCAGACTGGCACCCATGGATGCCACGGCCAGACCGAGCAGTGTATAGGTCAGCGCCATGCCCTGGACGTAGGCCAGCGACAACAGAAACGCACGGCGCAGTGGCAGAGCGCCCCGGCCGAGAATGATGGCACTCAGGATCGGATACATGGGCAGCATGCAGGGGGTCAATGCCAGCCCCAGTCCCAGCAACAGGAAGAGTCCGGCCGCCGTCAGCCAGCTACCGGCCAGGGCCCCTTGTAAGCGATCACTCGCATCGGCGGGGGCTTGGCGCACTGCTGGCGCCCCTTCGTCGCCCTGCTGAGGTTGCTTGGCTGCGGGTGTGGCAGCCTGGCCTGCGGCGGTGGTGATTGGTTGCAGCGTGATCTGCTTGCTGGCCGGGGGGTAGCAGAGCCCCTCGGTGCAGCCCTGATAGCTCAGGGTCAGGACGCTGTTTTCGGGGATCTCGAGCAGCGGGATCGCGACGTCGAGACTGTGGTAGAAGACCTCGGTCTGGCCGAAAAATTCATCGTCGTGGCGCTCGCCGCTCGGCAACTGCACCGTACCCAGTTTGCCCTCACTAACCTGCCAGCTCAGCTTGTCGCGATAGAGGTAGTAGCCATCGGCGATATCCAGCGCAATCAGCAGCCGATTACCCTCTTGGCGCGTGGTCAGGGCAAAGGCTTGATCCAGGGGCAGGAACTGCGGTTTGGCGGGAGCCAGACCCAGCTCGCCGAGCAGTTGGTCGGCGGACTGTGCCGGCAGTTGGTCGGCGGACTGTGCCGGCGCGGCGGCAACCATGGGGGAGGCAAGGCCACACAGCAGTGTGGCCAGCAGCGAGAGGGCAAGCAGGAGTCGGTTCATCGGGTGACGTCTTGTATCCACTTCAGGTAATCGGCATCGGCCAGCAGGACCGGGAGTGCCATGATCTCGGGAACCTCATAAGGATGGTGTTCACGCAGGAAGAGGCGCAGGGGCTCGAACAGCTCGCGGTGACTCTTGATCAGCAGTTGGCACTCTTCACTCTGCTCAACCTTCTGCTGCCAGCTGTAGATGGATTGAATCGCGGGGATCACGTTGACGCAGGCGGCCAGTCGCTGGGCCACCATCTGGCTGGCGAGCAAATTGGCAACCCCTTCGGAGGGGCAGGTACAGAGCACGAGGATGGCTTCGGTCATGGCACAGTTCCGTCAATGAGGGGCGAACTCACTATAACGGGGCAGGCCGATAAATGCATCCGCTACTCAGGAGGGCGAGATCAGAACTGGGAGCGGTGAAATAATCGCCATCCGGACTTGAAATTTGTGTCCGGCGTCCACATCTATGCCATATTGCGGGTCTCTCCCGCCCTTTTTTTGAGGTCATTATGGGTAAGTTTCTACTGGGCTTGATCGGACTCTTCTTCGTCGAACTCTGGGTTTTGATCAAGGTCGGCTCCAGCATTGGGCCGCTGACTACCCTGATCCTGATGGTGCTCGCAGCCATGCTGGGTGGCCAGTTGGTGCGCAGTCAGGGGGTCATGACGCTCTTTAATCTGCAAAAGCGCATGCAGGCCGGGGAAGCACCCGGCGGCGAGCTACTGCAGGGGATCTGGCTGGCGCTGGCTGGCTTCCTGTTCATCTTCCCCGGTTTTGTCAGTGACGTTTTCGGTCTCTTGCTGCTGCAGCCGACAATTCGCCGTCTGCTGACCCTGTTTGTCGTCAGCCGTCTGGCCCGCCCGACGGCCCGCGGTGCCTCATTTCATGCCTCCGGCTTTGGAGCCGAGTTGCGTGACGAGTCGAACAACGTCGATCCCTTCGCTGGCCGCTCCTCGTCCACGCACGAGGATTCGGTCACCAAGCCGGGCACGACCATCGACGGTGAATATGAACGCAAGGATTAAGCGCGCCGAGTGGGCGGTGATATGAATATTTTCATCCCGGCCCCTTGAAGCGAAAAAATACGTCCCCACATTGGTGGGGACATTAATTTTACATGTGGCCACTGTCGGCCGTATTTAAGGTAACAACACTCATTGGGAGAGTTATCGATGAAAATTCGTCCATTACATGACCGCGTCATCATCAAGCGCACCGAAGTCGAATCCAAATCTGCAGGCGGCATCGTTCTGACTGGCTCTGCTGCTCAGAAATCCACCCGCGGTGAAGTTCTGGCTGTGGGCACGGGTCGTATCCTGGACAGTGGTGAAGTCAAGCCGATGGCCGTCAAGGTCGGTGACCAGGTGATCTTCAACGAAGGTTACAACGTCAAGACCGAGAAGCTGGACGGCCAGGACGTATTGATCCTGTCTGAAACTGACATCCTGGCTATCGTAGAAGCGTAAGCTGGTTGGCGTAGAAGCCTAAGCCGGTTGGCGTAAGAAGCCTAAGTTTGCCGATTGGCACTTTACCTCTAACTCTCGATTTTAAGGATTGAAACAAATGGCTGCAAAAGACGTACTGTTTGGTAACGATGCTCGTGTGAAGATGCTCGAAGGCGTTAACGTACTGGCCAACGCCGTAAAAGTTACCCTGGGCCCG
>JAYRLO010000103.1:1578-9207 GCA_041905215.1 Aeromonadaceae bacterium | reverse complement strand
GAAGGTGTGGCTCCAGAAGGTGCTCCACCAGGCCTTGTTCAGCGCCTCCAGCGAGCCATAGCGGGCCTTGAGCCAGTCCCGGAACTTGTTCTGGCACAGCTCGCAGTGACACTCGCCGCCGTATTCGTTGGAGATGTGCCAGGCGATGACCGCCGGGTGGTTGGCGTAGCGTTTGGCCAGCGCGCTGTTCATCTGGCGCACCTTCTCCCGGTAGACCGGCGAGGTCAGGCAGTGGTTGTGGCGGCCGCCATGCAGCGCCTTGACCCGCTCCTTGCTGACGCGCAGCACTTCGGGGAACTTGGTCGACATCCAGGCCGGACGAGCGCCACTCGGGGTCGCGAGGAAGACAAAAATTCCATTGGCATGCAGGGTATCGAGTACCTGATCCAGCCAGCCGAACTCGTAGCGCCCCTCTTCGGGCTCCAGACCTGACCAACTGAAGATGCCGACTGACATGACGTTGCAGCGGGTCTGCTTCATCATCTCGATGTCTTTGGCCAGCACTTCCGGATCATCCAACCATTGATCCGGGTTGTAATCGGCGCCGTGCAGCAGCACTGGGGCCTTATCGCTTAACGGGGGAAACTTGAACATGCCACTCCTCCAAATAAAAGAGACTACAGAGCTTGCAACTCAATCCCGGCCTTTTCGGCTCACGAGATGGTCGCAAAAAAAACGGCATCCGGCACCGGAGTCACCACCGGGCCAGGATGCCGCTTGGCGAATTAATTAAAGACCTTCATCGACGGCAACACATGGCCCTGGCAGTCAAACAGTGACTGGTTTTCACGGGCGTTGCCCTCCTTCCAGTCATCGTTGTTGTACTTCATGCCAGCCTTGGTAGCCCAGGTCGCGCCGGGCGTCGGCAACCAAGCCGGCTCCCAGTAGAAGATCCCCTTGCCGCGATGATCCGGCACCTCGACGATGCTCTTCATCAGGTCGGACAGGAAGTCAGCCTGGCCTTGCACACTAGCCGGGTAACCGGCATCGGCGGCTTCCTTGGCGGTGAAGTTGTTCTCGGCGTTGTCACAGTTGTCTGTGGTGTAGCCGTAAGCCGCCTCGACCACGATGACATCCTTGTTGTAACGCTTGCTGATGTCATCCATGTTGTACTTGAGGGCGCTGATCGGGCCGTTCCAGTAGGTATAGAAAGAGAGACCAATCACGTCGAACTGCACGTCACGCTTGGTGACCTCATCAAACCACCAGGTGAAGGTGTCGTTCTTGGTGCCTTCGGCCAGATGCAGCATGATCTTGACGTTGTCACCCTTGTCGAGGTTCTCCTTCACGCCGCTGATGCCAGCCTTGAGCAGCCCGGCCAGACGGTCGAATTCACCGCCATTCTGACCCCAGCTCTTGCCTTCCGGCCACAGCATGCCGCCGTTGATCTCGTTACCGATCTGCACCATGTCGGGCAGTACACCGGCCTTCTTGAACTCGGCGAAAGTGCTCTTGGTGTAGTCGTGCAGAGCCTGAGTCATCTGTTCGATGTTCATGGCGGCCCACGCCTTCGGCTTGTTCTGGCGACCCGGATCGGTCCAGAAGTCACTGTAGTGGTAATCCAGCAGGAACTTCATGCCATTGGCCTTGGCGCGCTTGGCCAAGGCAATGGTGGTGGCCAGATCGTTGTTACCACCACCGTAGCCATTACCGGCCGCATCCTTCGGGTCGTTCCACAGACGCAGGCGGATGTAGTTGAAGCCATTTTCCTTGAGGATCAGCATGGCATCTTTCTCCACGCCCTTCTCGTCATAGAACTTGCCACCATGCTTCTCGACTTCGGCCAGCATGGAGACATCGGCACCCTTGATGAAGTCAGCCGGCACGCCAGCGACCTGCTTGATGGTGACCTGTTCAGCGGCTTGAACAGCCAGCGGCATGGCCAGGGTTCCGGTGGCCAGCATGGCGGCCATCAACAGACTTGCTTTCAATTTCATGATTCACATCCTGTAGGTTGAATTAGCCTTTGGTACCACCAGCCGTCAGGCCAGAGACAAAGTACTTTTGCAGTGAGAGGTAAAGGATTGCCACGGGTACGGCGATGAGCACGGCACCGGCAGCATAGGTTGTGTAACTAGCCCCCATCTTCTGGGACACCAGGTTGTAGAGACCAATCGGCAGAGTGAACTTGTCCGGAGTCCGCAATATGGTGCTGGCCAGGATGAAATCCCCGAGCGGCCCGGTGAAGGAGAACAGGGCGACAACGGCGATGATCGGCTTGGAGAGCGGCATGATGATCTCGATGAAGATGCGGAAGTTACCGGCACCATCCATACGGGCAGATTCGTCGAGATCCTTAGGGATCGCATCCAGGTAGCCCTTCATCAGGTAGGTGTTCATCGGGATCATGCCACCGACGTAGACCAGAACCAGAGCCAGGTGGCTGTTGATGAGCCCCAGCATCTGCGCCAGCACGAAGATGGCAATCAGCGCGGAGAACTGCGGAATCATCTGCAACAGCAGGAACAACATCAGACCATTCTGCCGACCGCGAAAGCGGAAGCGGGAGAAGGCATAGGCGGTGAAGCTGACGCTGATCAGGGTCAGGACCATGGTCAGCACGCTGATCTTCATCGAGTTCCAATACCAGGCGGCATAGTCGATATTGCCGTTGAACAGCTCCTGGTAGTGCAGGAACGAGAAGTTCTCCGGAATGATCGAGGTGTTGAGCAGACTGCTCCCCGGGTTCAGCGAGGCGCCTATGGTCCACACCAACGGATAGATGATGATGATGGAGACCGCCGCCAGCAGCAGATAAGAGAGGCTCAGCCGCACGAAATTACTTTTTTTGACGCTGTGTTTGACACTCATGCTCTGCGCTCCTTAGGCCATGTCGTCTTGCTTGAAGGAGTTGGTCGCGCGGAATTGCCACAACGCGATACCGACCACGAAAATCGACAACAAGATGGTGATGCTGGCCGCGATCGCATACTGGGATGAAGACATCGTCAGCTTGTAGATCCAGGAGACCAGAATATCCGTACCACCCGCATTGGAGCCCATGACCGCCGGACCACCGTTGTTGAACAGGTAGATGATGTTGAAGTTGTTAAAGTTGAAGGTGTACTGGGTGATGATGATCGGCGCAATCGAGTAGAGCACCAGCGGCAGCGTGATGGTCGTCAGCTTGTGCCAAGTGCTGGCACCGTCAATGGTGGCCGCCTCGTACAGATCATCCGGGATCGCCTGCAACACACCTGTGGTCATGGCGAAGACGAAGGGGAAGCCCAGCCAGGTCTGCATCAGGATCAGTGCCGTCTTAGTCCAGAACGGATCCGTCATCCAGGCTTTGGGCTCGATCCCCAGAGAGGCCAGGATACCGTTGTTGATGACACCGAAGGTCTCGTTGAACATGCCGGCAAACACCAGAATGGTAACGAACCCAGGTACTGCCCACGGCAGGATCAGAATGGTACGGATGATCGGCTTGAAGCGCAGATCCTTCTGGTTGACCAGGATGGCCAGCAAGACACCGACCGAACATTGCAGCGTGGTGGCAATCAGAGTCCAGATCACGGTCCATTGCAGCACGTCAAAGAAGGTGGAGCGCCACAAGTCCAGACGGAAGATGTTGAAGAAGTTTTTGAGTCCGACCCAATCCACCAACTTAGCCGGTGGCGTGTGGTAGAGGTCATAGTTGGTAAAGGCAATAGAGAAGCCGAAGATGATCGGGAAGACCACGACGAACACCAGCAGGATGAAACCTGGCGTGATCATCAGGTACGGAAAGCCTTCGCTCAGCAGCAGTTGGTACTGCTTCTTGACGCCGACCAGCTCGATCCCCAGATCCCGCTTCTCACCACACAGATAGGCGTCACGGATGCTCCAGTAGTAAACCCCGAGGCCAAACGCCGCCACGATCAGGCTGATAACCCCCTTAGCCAGCAAAAACACCGAGTTATCACGCGGCAATTCGGTACCCAGGGTGAACAAACCCCAGAAGCCCGTTTGCAAAAAGTCATGAAACACACTGAAGAAACAGGCCAGCAGGACGAAAAACACAGCGCCCTTGACGACTTGTTTGTTATAAATCTGGCCAAGACCGGGAACCAGCGACAACAACATCGCAATCTTGGCATGATTGGTTTTTGCACCGACCTGCGTAATACCGCTGGAATCGACAACCACAATTCACCTCCTATCCATAAAGAACATGGGTAACTCAAACGGCTGGCTACCCATGTTTTCCACTAACTCACGTTAACAATTACTCGTTAGCGGCGTGGTTTGCTTCGATCTGCATATTGATATTTTTTACTGCGGCTTCCAGAGCAGCCTTGACGTCCTGCTTGCCAGTCACGCCCAGTTGCAGTGCGCTGTTGGCCGGAGACCAGACTTCCTGCATTTCAGGAACGCTTGGCATCGGGATGGCATAGCCAGCCTGAATGGCCACGGCACGAGACTTCTCGTCGTTCTTGATCAGCGGATCGTCGATCAGCGCCTTCACTGGCGGGATCTCACCAGTCTTCTCGAAGCGGATCTTGGCGTATTCCGGCTGGTTGATGAACTCAACGAACTTCTGCGCCATCTCCTTCTGCTTGGAGTAGGTAGAAACGCTGTAGCCCTTCACGCCCAGGAAGGAGCGCATGTGTTCGCCGTTCGGCAGCACAGGCAGCGGAGCCACACCATAGTTCACACCGGCATCCTTGTAAGGCTGGAAGGCCCAAGGACCGGTGATGACGGCAGCAGCCTTCTTCTCGGTGAACAGGGTGTCGATGGCGTTGGCGCCAGTTTCACCGACGATACCAGCCGGGAACAGCCCATCGGCGTAGAAGCTCTTCAGGAAGCTGACGGCATCAACTGCGCCCTGATTGGCCAGGCCAACATCCTTGACGTTCAAGGAGCCGTTGCCGTTTTGGCCGAAGATGTAACCACCCATGCCTGAGACGACGCCGAAGGAGTAGTAAATTTCGTCAAACTTGGCGAGCAGGCCATACTTGCCAGCCTTGCGTTGCTCCTTGGAGAAAGCCACCAGATCATCAAACTTCTCCGGAGCCTTCGGCAGCAGATCCTTGTTGTAGATCATGACGATGGTTTCAACAGCCTTCGGGATACCGTACAGCTTGCCTTGATAGGTCTGGGCATCAACCGCCGGCTTGGTGAAGGTAGCCAGGTAGGCTGGGTCACTCTTGAGCTCGGCGATCAAACCTTGAACCACGGCAGTACCCACCTGGTCATGGGGCAGAACCAGAACGTCCGGACCGATACCGGCCGGGCCATCCAGACGCAGCTTTTCGATCTGCTGCGCATACGGCATCTCTTGTACCTTGACCTTGACGTTGTACTTGGCTTCGAACGCCTTGATGGCATCGCTGATACCGTTGGACTTCTTGATATCTTCCCAGACCAGCAGTTCACCGTCGGCAGCCAGGGCCGCCTGGTTCAACGCACCTGCCACACCCAGTGACATCATGACGACTGCGGTTAAAGTCTTAATCTTCATCATTGCTCCTTGATCCATTTTTGGACAAAACGATGGTGTTCGATTGCACTATTCGGTCGCAGTGTCTCAGTTGAGTTTCACGTTTTCACACTATCGTGATACATCACTCACAGGCCACTGCCGACCCACATAAATTTCAAACCGTCAGCCCTGGCTCGTTTGGAAACAGCACATCACATTGTACTGAACACCATCGAGCAAAAGCCGCTTAACTCATTGACTACAAAGTGCTTAGTTCAATTACTCAGCTTTAAACTCTGGTAGACACCGTGCTTTTCAGTCCGACTGCTTCTCACCGATAACTCACAAGAGGCTGGTCGAGGAACTAGGGTAACGATTACACCAGATGTGTTTACGTTAAGCGGAGCGCGCCATATCTACCAGTGGCATATGCAAAGGCTGTGATCTCATGCACAAAAGTAACAGTAGTTTGTGCAAGCGATTACACCGCGCTGTTATATTGCATTCATCGCAGCAGAGAATGGTGGCGTGCCTATTCATCCCAGATTAGTTTCTGGATGGCGAAGAAGCACTTCTGATGTGCGCCAAGAATCGTTCATTTGATTCTAAACATTCAATGAAACCCATTAATATCAAGGAGTTAAATCAGATGGCGAGTATCAGACTGAATAATGTCATCAAGCGTTTTGGCAAGAACGTAACGCTTCATAATGTGAATCTGGATGTTGAAGATGGCGAGTTTACCGTCTTCGTCGGCCCGTCTGGCTGCGGCAAGTCTACACTGCTGCGCATGATTGCCGGACTCGAAGAGATATCTGATGGTGAAATCTCCATCGGCGATACCGTCGTCAATGATGTAGCCCCCGCACACCGCGGCGTCGCCATGGTGTTTCAATCCTATGCGCTCTACCCGCACATGACGGTGGCCGAAAACATGGGCTATGGCCTCAAGGTCAACGGCGTGCCCAAAGAGCAGATCCAGCATCAGGTCGGCATGGTAGCCAAAACCCTGCAACTCTCCCATCTGCTGGATCGCAAACCCAAGCAACTCTCCGGTGGTCAACGCCAGCGGGTCGCCATCGGCCGCGCCATCGTCCGGGATCCCAAGGTGTTCCTGTTTGATGAACCACTCTCCAACCTGGATGCCGAACTGCGGGTCGAAATGCGTCTGCATATCGCCAAGCTGCACCAGGAGCTGAAGACCACCATGATCTATGTGACTCACGATCAGGTCGAAGCCATGACCCTGGCCGATAAGATTGTGGTCATGAACTACGGCAAGGTCGAGCAGGTCGGTTCGCCGATGGATCTCTACTACAAGCCAGTCAACCAGTTCGTCGCCGGTTTCATCGGCTCCCCCAAGATGAACTTCCTGCCAGCCAAGGTTGTTCACTGGTCACCGAAAGCCATCGAGGTGCGGATCGCCGATCAACTGCAACTCAAGCTGCCAATCGAAACCAGCCATCAGGAAGAGGGCAGCACCATCACCCTGGGTCTGCGCCCGGAACATGTGCTGCCAGAAGGCTTCGGTGTTCATCTGGCCTTCACCTGTGAAGTGGTCGAACGTCTGGGTAACAGCACCTATCTGTTCGGGCAATGCTGTGGCATCGACAACTTCAAGCTGCTGCTGGCGGGCGATAACGCCTTCAAGCCGTACCAGCAACTGGATGTCTTCTTCTCCCCTGAACACTGCCTGGTCTTCAATGCCGAGGGCAACCGCATCAGTAAGTAAGCTATCTCCTGCAGAGATGTTATCCCACCCTTGCCCCCGCCTGTCGGGGGCCTTTTTTTGGCTCTCTCCCAGTTACCTGTTGAGAATCTATGTCACAGCGACAGGGTGGCGCACGCTGACGCGCCGTGACCCCATCCCCCCAAAGTGCGAGCAAGATCCCATACCGCGCGCGAGGTGGCCCTGCCATCATAAAAAGCAGTGTAACGCAAATCACCGTTAGTGTAATTTTACACAATGATGAATGTAACCCTTTGCATTCATCACCGCGTGAATTTTAAGGCTCATGCGGAGCACAACTGACTAGGCATAGATTAAACTCATGCATAACAACAAGTTATGAGATTAATCACCTTGAAAGGTTGCTGATGGAATGGCCGTTCCTGGCTGAGCAGTGTCAATGTAATCGATATCAATGGTGACCGTATGAAAAGTAGTTCAATCATCCAACGGATACTCTTTGGCTTCGGCTTCATCATAGCGTTGATGATTCTGG
>JAYRLO010000103.1:0-1568 GCA_041905215.1 Aeromonadaceae bacterium | reverse complement strand
CGGCTACATCATTGGTTTTTTGTTTGGGGGGGTGGTGTGGGCCCGGCTTGCGGGGCAACGACTGGCCTCACAAGTCGATATTCTGGCAGGGCAGGTCGCCCCGACTCTGGTGCAGAGCCGCTCAGTCACGCGCGATCTCTTTTCGGAAGACAAGGAGCTGCTCAATCTGCTGGCCCAGCTGGAGAGCGAGAGCGTGCGCAATGGCAAGGAACGCTTGCAGCAGTGGCAGGACGCCTTCACCAAGGATCTGAATACATTGCGCGACAAATCACGCAACCAGGCAGCCATTCTGAAAAAAATCGGTGAACTCGAGGAGCAGCAAGCCATCTACTGGCAACTGGCCTCCCAACTGGTCGATGACTATGCCACCAATCTGAACAATCAGCAGAAGGTAGCCAGCAACAACGACCTGACGACCACCAGCAAACGCCTGATCAAAGAGATGTCACTGCTGGTTGCCCCTCTGGGAACCCACTACACGGTGGGTCTGAGCCACAACCTGGCCAACAACCTGGAGTTGCTGGTCGATGCAACGCTGGAGGCCCTCAAACAGAACGATGCCCGGCAAGTCGGTCAGCGTCTGAATGCCAATCGTCAGTTGGTTGAAAAGCTGCAAGCCCAGCGCAAGGAGCTGGCTGGCGAACTGCTCAAGCAGGAGAGCGCCTTCGGCGGCAGCATCGACTTTGAAGCATCGCTCGGCAAGGCACTGGATCAGCTGATCAAGGCCACCTCGGGTGAGCAGGGGCTGCTGGCCCAGCATCTGCAACTCACCGAACAGAGCAGCCAGTTGCGTAATCAGAGCCAACAGGCCAGCCGTATCATCGATTCGGTGCTCGGCATGCTCGCCGAAATTGATACCGCCATCGACCAGCAGTTGCAGACCCGGGTTCAGGAGTCCCAACAGGTACTGGTTCAGCTCAAATCCGTGCTGTTCATAGGTCTGTTGATCGCCCTGCTGCTGGCCGGTGTCGTATTGTGGCGCGTCATCGACTCTATCCGCACGCCGATGCGCCAGACCCTCAAGGTGCTCGATGCCCTGAGTCACGGCGACATGACCCAGCAGATCGAATACACCCGCAAAGACGAATTTGGCCGACTGGCCACCGGGATCAACGGCTTGGCCCAGCAGATGCGCGCCATGTTGTGTCAGGTGGTGCAGAGCGCCAATGAACTCGGCGCCGTCGCCGAGCGCAACCTGTCGACTCTGGAGACCACCCACCACCAGCTCGAGCAGCAACGGCTAGAAACCGCAGGTGTGGCTACCGCCATGGTCGAGATGGAACACACGGTGGGCGATGTGGCCAATGCGGCCCATCACTCCCTGCAGTCCGTGGTCGCCGTGACCCGGAAGGCCGATGAGGGACGCGCCATCAGCGAAGGCACCATAGGTCGCATCAATCAACTCTCGGACCAGCTGCAAGACTCCCAGTTGGTGATCGAGAAGGTCCATGGCCTCAGCGTCGATATTGGCGGCATCCTGGATGTCATCAGCCAGATCGCCGAGCAGACCAACCTGCTGGCCCTGAACGCCGCCATCGAGGCCGCCCGCGCCGGTGATCAGGGACGAG
>JAYRLO010000364.1:0-1648 GCA_041905215.1 Aeromonadaceae bacterium | reverse complement strand
ATGATGAGACCATCCACCTGGCGTTGCAGCAGGCTGTTGACCGCCATCATCTCCTGGCTCGGATTTTCGTCCGAGCAGGCAATCAGCAGTTGCAGCCCGGCCTCGCGGCACAGGGTCTCCAGCTCGCGGGCTATGGAGGCAAAACCGTAGTTGGTCATCTCCGGCACCACCAGGCCCAGGGTGTGGGAGCGGTTTGAGCGCAGGGCTCGGGCGTGAATGCTGGGTTGGTAGTGCTGGGCGGCGGCAATGGCGAGAATGCGATCCCGGGTCTCATCGGCTACCCGGTACTCCTTGCTGCGACCATTGAGAACCAGACTGGCGGTTGCCTTGGAGACTCCCGCCAATCCGGCGATATCGCTGATGGTGATACGTTTAGTGGTCTTCACGGCATCTTTATATGCGTCAAACGAGAATCGTCATTCTACCACGCATCGGGCCAGCGGCCAGTGTTGCAGCGTGACTTCTGCGAGGCCCATCAGCGAGAAGCTTACCTTGCCTTGGGGGAAGTAGCGTGCCGACATCACGGCCTCACCCTCGTTGATAAACAGCTCGACGCTGGAGTGATCGCTCAGCAGTCGCAGCGTCTGCAGGTCACCGCGCCAGAACCTCTGTTCGAGTTCACCGCTGCGCAGATTGCGCCGCGACAGGATCAGCCGTTCGCCATCCCAGCTCAGGGTCAGTGCATCCAGCAGGCTCAGACAAAATGGCCCCGAGCTGCTCAGCTGTAGCTCGGCGCTCTGTGCTGGCAAGAGTGGAGCCTCGTTGGCTATGCCCTGCCAGTTGGTTTGGGTGCCGCGTAACTGGTTTAGTTCGCGAGCAGGCTGCTGGTAGAGGCGGCCGTTGTGGTAGCTCAGCTCGCGGGGGCAGGTCATGGTGTGGATCCAGCCCTGTTGTACCGTCGGCTGGAGGAACTCGTCCTGATCCGGGATCCCCATCCAGCCAAACAGCAGACGCCGCCCATCTTCAGTCTGAGTGGTTTGCGGCGCATAAAACTCGAAGCCCAGATCCAGCTCGCGGAACTCGCCATGGGCAAAGTCGGCGTGGTCATAATCGAGTCGGCCAACCAAATAGCCAGCCTGATGGGTATTGAGATAGCGTTCGGCCTCGGCAGCCAGTCCCTGCGGGCAGCAGATCAGGATATCTTGCCCATCGAGTTCGAACAGATCCGGGCACTCCCACATGTAGCCAAAATTCCCTAAGCCATGGAGGCCAGAGCCGGCGATTTCGCCGCAGAGTTGCCAGTGGTGCAGATCATCGGAAACCAGTAGCAACACCTTGCCCTGCAACTGCAGATCCTGAGCGCCAAGTACCATGTACCAGCGCCCGGCATGGCGCCAGACCTTGGGGTCGCGCACATGGCCGGTATAACCGACCGGTAGGGGCAGAACTGGTCCCAGTTTGTCGAACTCACCGCGCTTGTTTTCGACGGCCAGACACTGGTTGGCGGTGCGCGAGCCATCGGCGTACTTCACGTTGCCGGTGTAGAGGAGGGTGAGGCGATCATCCTGCACCACGGCCGAGCCCGAGTAGCAGCCATGGCTCTCATAGGGCTCGCTCGGGACCAGAGCCACCGGCTCATGGTGCCAGTGCAGCAGATCGGGCGAGCTCCAGTGGCCCCAGAACTTGGCGCCGTGGGCGCAGGCCAGGG
>JAYRLO010000102.1:0-9255 GCA_041905215.1 Aeromonadaceae bacterium | reverse complement strand
TGGTGCAGGGTGGTGAAGCGCTGGATGATCAGATTGCCGCCCTGGCTGCCGGTTGTGAGCTGCTGGTCGCCACTCCGGGCCGCCTGCTGGAGCTGGTGCGGCAAAATGCCGTGCGGCTGGATCTGGTGCAGCATCTGGTGCTGGATGAGGCAGATCGTCTGCTCGACATGGGGTTCCGTCGCGAGCTCGATGCTCTCCTTAGCCTGTTGACGGCTCGCTCGCAGACTCTGCTGTTTTCGGCCACCTTTGCGCCTGAGGTTCAGGCGCTGGCCGAATCGTTGCTGCGGGCACCGCAGATCATTTCCATCGAGCTGCCGGTTGAAAACAATGCGCGGGAGACCTACGGCTATTGCGTCAACAAGAGCAGTAAGGCGGCGCTGCTGCTGCAGTTGTTGCGGCAACTCGGTGAGGAGAGGGCTCTGGTCTTTGTCAATCGGCGTGACACGGCGGATGGCCTGGTCAAGCGGCTGCAGAAGCAGGGGTGGCAGGCGGCGGCACTGCACAGCGATAAGCCGCAAGCGGAACGCAGCGCCGTGCTGGCGCGCCTGCAGAGCGGTGATTTACAGGTTCTGGTGGCCACCGATCTGGCGGCGCGCGGCCTGGACATCGAGGCGCTGCCGCTGGTCATCAACTTCGAGCTGCCGGAGATGGCAACGACCTATGTGCACCGGATTGGCAGAACCGCCCGCGCCGGGCGTACAGGGCTGGCGATCTCGCTGATTTGCCATGGCGATCGACCGGCTCTGGCCAACATCGAGGCTTTGATGGGAACCACCTTGTTGCTGCGGCAGCACCCGGACTTCCCGCTGACGGATCGGCCTGCGGCCGAAGGGGAGGCCAAGCGTCCACCCCGGGATAAACAGGCCAATCGTCGCACAGCCCAGAAGCGCAGCATCAAACAGTTCGTCGGCAAGAGCCCGGATCCGCGGCGGGGACGAGAGCGGTCGAAGCCATAGCATGGCTGCGACCGGACTCTCTGCTTAGTTCGGAGTGGAACCTGTTGCTGGCTTCCGGCGTAGCCACTCGACGAACTCTGCCTCCGGGAGGGGTCTGGCGATCAAATACCCCTGCAAGGTGCTGCAGCCATGCTGCTGCAACATCTCCTGCTGAGCCTGGGTTTCGACCCCTTCGGCCACAGTGCGCATTCGCAGGGCATTGGCCAGCGCTATGATGGAGTCGATGATGGCGAGTGCCGCCTCATCGTCAAACAGCTCGCGGACGAAGGATTGGTCGATCTTCAACACATCAATCGGGAAGTGGCGCAGATAGTTGAGGCTGGAGAAGCCGGTACCGAAGTCATCGACCGAGATGCTAAAGCCCATGGCCTTGAGCTCCTTGAGCTTGGCCGTGGTCTGTTGAATGTCTTTCATCAACATGCTTTCGGTTAGCTCCAGTTCGATCAGCCGAGGCTCGACGCCGGTTTCGGCCAGGACGCCGGTGATCGATTCGATGAAGTTGTTCTGTTTGAACTGACGGGCCGACAGGTTGACGGCGATGGGGATGCGGCGCAGCCCTTGAGCCTGCCAGCGGCAGAGTAGACGACAGACTTCACGCAGCACCCAGTCGCCAATTGGCTGGATGAGCCCAGTCTCTTCGGCCAGTGGAATGAAGCGGCCAGGGGGGATCAATCCGTGAATGGGATCCAGCCAGCGGATCAGCGTCTCGGCGCCAATCAGCTCGCCGCTCTGGGCATCGATCTGCGGTTGGAAGTAGAGGACAAACTCATTGGCTTCCAGCGCGTGGCGCAGACGCAACTCCAGTTGCAGCCGCTCCAGATTCTTTTCGTTGAGATCCGGTGAATAGAACTGGCAGTTGTTGCGGTCATTCTCCTTGGCCAGATACATGGCCGCATCGGCATTACCGATCAGCATGTTGGCGTCATGGCCGTTGTCCGGGTAGAGGGCGATGCCGATACTGGCGGTGATGATCAGCTGGTTTTCACCGAAGCGATAGGGGAGCGCCAGCGCCTGCAGCAGTTTGCTGGCGAGCGCCGCCGCATCGTCCGGATAGTTACAGTTCGGGCAGAGCACGATGAATTCATCACCGCCGACCCGGCTGACGGTATCGCCACTGCGCACCGATTGTCCCAGCCGCTGTCCGACTTCGTACAGTAGCTGATCGCCCGTCTGGTGGCCGAGCGAGTCGTTGATGGTCTTGAAACGATCCAGGTCGATGAAGAGCAGCGCCAGCCCGGTGTTTTCCCGCTGGGCCTGGGAAATGGCAACTTCGATACGGTCGATCAAGAGGCGCCGATTGGGTAATCCGGTCAGCACATCATGGAAGGCCAGATGTTCGATCTGTGCCTCCTGCTGCTTGCGCTCCGTGATGTCGGAGAAGGCGGCGATATGATATTCCGGTTCCCCCTGGCCATCGCGCACCAGACTGATCGAGAGCCACACCGGGTACTCATCACCACTCTTGCGTCGATCGTGGAGTTCCCCCTGCCAGGCGCCGCTCTCGTACAAGAGTGCCCACAGGTTGCGGTAGAGGCTGCGATTCTCCTGGCCAGCTCCCAGTATCACAGGCTCCTTACCGAGAACCTCCTGCTCTGTGTAGCCAGTGATCCGTTCGAACATCTTGTTGACGGAGATGATGTGGTTGCGTCGGTCGGTGATTAGGATTGCTTCGTTGCTGGATTCAAACACCCGGGCCGACAGACGGAGTTGGTTCTCCAGCTGCTTGCGGCGACTGATGTCGCGCAATACCAGCAGGATCTCATCGTTGTCGCGGGGCAGGAGTCGGGCTTCCCAGCAGACGCGGTGATCGTTGCGGGGCAGGGCGATTTCGATGGCGCGCTGGCACTGTTGCTGCAGGACCTGCTGGATTTCACGCTGAATCATTTCGGCGACCAAGGCGCTGGGGTGATCCTGCACCATGGCGCCGGGTTGCAGATCCCAGTCGGCCCAATCGGGGGTTTCGGAGCCGGCCAGGCGATCGAGGATTAGCCCCTGGCTGTTGATGCGAAACAGCAGGTCGGGTAGGGCGGAAAGCAGGGCGCGGTTCTTGGTCTCACTCTGTGCCAGCTCTTCGAAGGCATGGTGGGCGCGTAGCAGGTAGCGAACCCGGTAGCCGAGTGTGCCCCAGCTGATGGGTTTGGTGATGAAGTCGGTCGCCCCCGACTGATAGGCCTGCTGGATTGAGAGCTCATCGTAGAGGCCGGTGGCCATGGCGATCGGCAGATTTCGCCCTTGGGGTAACTGACGGATATCGGCACACAACTTGATGCCGTTGCCATCGGGCAGGATTACATCCAGGATCAATAGGTCAGGCTTATGGGTCTCGAACTGCTGCCAGGCTTCACGAACACTATCGGCTTCGACGACATCGAAGCCGGCCTCCTCAAGGGTGGCTCGCATGATCAGTCGTGCGCTGAGTTCGTCATCCACCACGAGAACCAGTGGCCGAGGGCGTGTCTGGAGTTGCTCACTCATGCGGTTTCCTCCTGGCGCAGACGCGCAATCTCATCCTTAGTGATCATAAAGAGACTCTCAATCTCGGCCAGTAAATTCGGTAACTCGTGTGGATTTTCTTGTCGCGCTTTCTGCTCCATCTGCAGGCAGAGTTGCGCCAAGCGGCGAGCTCCCAAATTAGCGGCACTGTTCTTCAACGAATGAGCGGCCCGTAGCAGCACAGGGAAGTCGGGTTCGGCCACCGACTGCTGGATTTGACTCAGAAGCCTGGGTGACTCTTCCAGCCAGATATCCAGCACCTTGAGTAACAGACCTGCGCGCAAGGCCCGCAGATTCTCGATAGCCCGCGGATCCAGCTCATGATAAATCGTCTCCTGAGCTGTCGCTGTTTCTGCCTCCTCGGTGACGTCAACCTGTGGCGCTTCGGCACTCGGCAGCCATTCGGCCAGCATGGTGGTCAGTTGTTCCTGGGTGAAGGGTTTGGAGAGATAATCGTCCATGCCGCAGGCCAGGCAGCGTTCCCGATCCCCGGAAACGGCGTTGGCCGTTAATGCCATGATTGGAATGTGCTGGTTGGTTCCCTGTTCACTCTGCCGGATGGCCATGGTCGCCTGGAAGCCATCCATGGTCGGCATCTGACAATCCATCAGGATCAGATCGAAGTGTTGCCGTTGCAGTATATCGAGGGCATCGGCACCGTTGGTCACCGTCTCATAGCTGAGACCCAGATTATCCAGCATGGCCAGCGCGACCTCCTGGTTGACCAGGTTGTCTTCGGCCAGTAGCACGCGGCCCACCAGCTGGAGCGCCTGTTGCCCTGAATGGTGGCTTGAGACTGGTTGCGGGTTCTCTTTCGGTTGCTGGAGCCCTTGTACCATGGCGTTGTAGAGATCGGATTGCCGAACTGGTTTGGTCAGGTTCTGGCAGTTACCGCTCTGTTGCCAACCGGTGCGGGGTAGGGCGTTCCCTGATGAGCTGAGGATGATGATGGGCATCTGGGCCAGCGAGGGATCATTTTGTACCCGGCCAACCAATCCCAAGCCATCTTCATCTGGCATCATCATGTCGGTGAGCAGCATGTCGAATGGACTGTTAACTACCTGAGCCTGCTTGAGCAGGGTCATGGCCTGGCTGACGCTCTGGGCCAGAGCGATCTGGCAGTGCCAGGCGGTCAGTTGGTGAGTCAGGATCTCCAGGTTGGTCGTGTTGTCATCGACCACCAGCACCTTGAGTTGGTCAAACTGGCGAGACTTCACGGGGACGCGGTAACTCTTTTCCAGTGGCAGGGTCAGGGTGAAGAAGAACTCACTGCCGTCGTTGCCATCACTGGTCAGCTCAATCTTGCCCTGCATCATCTGCACCAACCGTTGGGATATCGCCAGGCCGAGGCCTGTGCCGCCGAAGCGCCGGGTGGTGGAGCTGTCTGCCTGACTGAAGGCTTGAAACAGTTTGTCCTGCCGCTCAGGCGGGATGCCGATGCCGGTATCCTTGACCGAGAAGCGGCAGGTCATCTGCTCCTGGTTCTGTTCGAGCAGATCGACGCGCACCACCACCTCGCCGCGTTCGGTGAATTTGATCGCGTTACCGACCAGATTGGTCAACACCTGACTCAATCGCTTGCTGTCGCCGAGCAGATGAACCGCATGGGTGGGTGGAGAGCAGAGGATTTCCAGCCCTTTGCCGTGGGCAACCGGGGCAAAGCGCTCGACCAGATCCTCTAGCAGCAGGTTCAGGTTGAAAGAGCTGCGTTCCAGCTCCAGCTTGCCCGCCTCGATCTTCGAGAAGTCGAGAATGTCATTGATGATGGTCAGCAGGTCTTCCCCCGAGCGCCGCACGATGCGCACGAAGCGCCGCTGCTTCTCATCCAATGTCGTGGCGCTGAGGAGATCTGTCATGCCGATGATGCCGTTGAGGGGGGTGCGGATCTCATGGCTCATCATCGCCAGGAATTCGCTCTTGGCCCGGTTGGCGGATTGGGCTGCATCCCGCGCCTGGATCAGGTCGAAGGTCCGCAAATCGACGATCTGCTCGAGATGGTTGCGGTGTTTCTCCAGATCGCGATCCCGCTCGTCGATCTGTGCCAGCATGTCGTTAAAGCATTTGGCTAATTGACGGGTTTCGTCCTGATGGTTACCGAGCTCGGCCCGCAGCGAGTAATTCTTTTCCTGGGCTATGGTGTTGGCAACCTCGGCCAGTCGGATCAAGGGGCGCGTCAGTATGTTGCCCGACAACCGGGCTAACCAGCTGGCCCCCAGCAGGGCGAATCCGGCGAGCATCAGGCCGATCAACAAGGTCTGGCGCATCAGGGCATGAATGGGGGTCATCTGAGCGTGAATTTCCAGCTCGGCGAGACGCTCACCCTGCACTTCGATCGGGGTTTTCAGCACTAGATCCTGGGTGTCATTATCTTGGTGACCGTATTGGTAACGGGCGAGTAGTTTTCCGCTGTTGAGAGTGATGCTCGCCCGGACGACCTCTGGCGAGTACTGTAGCGACTGCAACGTCTGTCGGGCCGACTCCGCATCGAGAAAGGTGACTGCGGCGGCGCTGTTGAACGCCACACTGCGAGACAGGGCCTCAAGCGCGGTTTTGGACTGATTGCGTAGCAGGCTGTATTGCTGGGATAGGAAGGCGATGGAGAAGAGACTGAGCGTCAGTATGCAGATCAAGACCACCAGGGTGGCGACCTTGCGGGACAGAGAACTACGTTGCCAGAATTTAAGGCTCATCATGGTGTCATCCGCGAATTACGGGCCAATTGAAGCAGTTGGGAGCTGATCTGATAATGCCCCTGCTTAATCATGGCCAGATTGATATCAAACTGCAGGCGGCCATCGACCTCGCGCAGCCCTATGATGCCCCCTTGTGCGATGAACTCCTCATCGTCCCCTATGGTCAGCAGTTCCGGGCGGTGAGCGGCTAATGAGCGCAAAGCGACTGGTGCCCCCCCCTGACGTAAGTAATAGACGTGACAACCAACTGCCTCCGCCTTGATCGGGGAGTCCCGAACCAGAATTTTTCGGCCATTGACAGACTGGCCGTTGAGTGTGGCAAAGGCCCGACGCAGGGTCTCATCGGCATTACCGAGGCATAGTTGTAGTGGCATGTTCGGCGAGCTTTCAGCCGGCCAGACGGTGAACTTCAGGAAGTTATAGACATAGGCGGCCTTGAGCTTTTCCAGCGAAATGTCCCCGTCGGCCACGCCGTACAGACAAAAAAATAGCAGCGACACTGGGATCCAGTACCGCATCAGGTCGAACGATGACGGTCGACGACCTTCTTCCATTAATTCATCTTCCGCGTATGCGGTGTCACCCTCATGGGGTCTCGTGAACTATTCAACGGGCGCTCCATCGACACATATTTTTCTGTCATACAGTTACTTATAGAGGAAAGAGGATCAACAAGCTTCTGTGGTGATGACAGAGCGCGAGCCAGCTCAAATTCAGGGGCCCATGGGAGGGTAAGGGGGCTTGGCATATCACTATTTTGTTTTCCCAATCCAACACCGATCACAGCCTCCTGCTCACTCCCTGCCCAAACCCGGCGACAATCGGTACTGTGAGCTATAACCAAGACATGGATGTCGAGCCAATTCCAGGAGCGGGGTGATGATGATGAGGAATGCCCTCTGGCTGGGGAGCTGTTTGCTGCTCCCCGTTGGCGCCTTCGCCGCAGCAACGGGTGATGAGTTGTTGCAGATGGATCTGACGCAACTGATGCAGGTGAAGCTGGATGGTGCCGCCACCCTGACGCCAACCGCCACCCGCCGCATGCCCGCCTCCATTACCAGCATCGATCGGACGATGATCGAGCGGTCTGGTGCTCGTAGTATGTTCGACCTGCTGGAAATCTATGTCCCCAACTTTCACTACCTGCCGCACCACTACGAGGCTCCCCACATGGGGATGCGTGGTCTCATCAGCCATCGTGACGACAAATACCTGCTGGTGGTCAACGGCCGGGTGCTCAACGAAAAGACCCATTTCGGCGCTCTGAGCGAGCGGGATATGCCGATGCTGGGGGATATTCGCAAGATCGATGTGGTGCGCGGTCCTGGTTCCGTCGTCTATGGCCCTGGTGCCGTCTCCATGGTGATCAACATCCAGACCGATACCTTTGCCGACCATGGCCCGGATGGTATGACCATCAAGTGGGGCGAGGTGGAGCAGTTCCGCTCCATCGAGATGAGCAATACGATTGCTTTTGGGGAACAGGCAGATCAGGGGCTCTGGCTCTACGGAGCTATATCCGACTATGACGGCGCCCAGAATGCTGATGCGCCACTGGTCTATGGCAAGAGTGCCTACACCTCCTGGGGGGAGTGGGTGCAGGGTGGTGACGCGGTTCCCTATGGCCCAGTGGATAACCATGACAGCTTCCATGACTGGCAGAAGGTGAAGCTGCACGCCCACTACCAGCAGCAGGATTTCAATGCCTGGCTGCGTTATACCCAGGGGGGGGAGAAGCTGACCTGGGAAAACAAGACCATCTATAACTACACGCTACCGGTAACCGGGGTGCCCCAGAGTGCCTACGGCATCAATGGCGTCGGTTATAAGCAGTTGACCCTGGATCTCTCTCAACTCTGGATCCTCAACTCCCGGCAATGGTTCGAGTTGAAGGGTGGCTATGACACCACTATCTATATCCGCGAGTTGTGGAATTCGGACAACGCTGGCCAGCATCCTGAGAATCATAGGGAGGAGGAGTACCTGCTGCGGGGGACTCTGAACTGGAACCACAGTGACGCTCACGCCTCGGCGCTGGGGATTGAGGAGATATACTCCCGCTGGGGGCTTAACACCTCCGATTATGACTATGCCTACTCCTCCATCATAGGTCGCATGGAGTCATGGGATACCAGCACGTTTGGCATCTTCGGGGAGCATCAGTGGCAAATGACTCCCTGGCTCACCAACTTTGTCGGCTTGCGTGCCGATAAGGATCAATACACGGACTGGATGTGGTCACCCCGTCTGGCTTTTGTCGCCTCAGTCAGCGACAAGGATACGGTCAAAACCATCTTCAGCCGTTCATTGCGCAAGAATAATGCGGAAGAGCTCTACCAGTTGCACAAGGCTAATGCCGAGGCGATCCCGGAAAAGCTCAGCAGTGCCGAGATCTCCTATGGACATCTATTCGACGAGTATACGGATGTCACCCTGACCGGCTTCTATAACAAGGCCGATGTGCTGGATTTCAACAACACCACATTGCATGCCCAGCCGGTAGGTGAGCTGAAGTTCGGGGGGGTGGAGTTCGAGGTGGATTACAAGGCGGAGACACTGGCACTAGGCTTCTCTCATGCTTGGAGCAAGCTGGATGATTTCAACCTGGCTCCGGGAGGCTCGACCCGCATTACGGCCTCCCACCTAGGATATGGCAACGATCTGAACAACTGGAGCAACCATATCACCAAGTTCAACGGGGCCTGGGATTTTGCCCCCAAGTGGCAGTTGACCGGCGATATGCGCATCTTCTGGTACTATCAGGGGGCACTCGACATCATCGAACAGACCAATGATGCCTGGTACCAGAACAACAAATCCTCTACCACCAACCTGACCGACCCCGGGTATACCGACTCGGTGGGGCCCGCCTACTTTCTCGATCTGGGGCTCAATTACCAGACTAAGGAGTATGGCAAGTTCAGCCTGGATGGTTACAACTTGCTTGGCATGATTGACCAGAAGTACAACAAGCGTCTCTACCTGTTGAATGTGGGCAACTACCGGTCCGAGGCGGCCGCGGTCGCCCTGACCTACCGTTACAACTTCTAAGCCGAGCCTTAAAAAAGCAAGGGCGCCATTGGCGCCCTTGATGATCCCGGCGGGTTCGTTTT
>JAYRLO010000363.1:0-1659 GCA_041905215.1 Aeromonadaceae bacterium | reverse complement strand
TTGGCGCCAGTGGCGGGTGCCCCAGATGCTCACGCCCGGCGGCGATAGCCCCCGAGGTGACGACCACGACCCGATGGCCGTGACGGTGCAAGGCCGCACACTGTCTGACCAGCTCGACCATATGGGCACGATTGAGCTGGGAAGACCCCCCTGTGAGCACGCTGGTGCCCAACTTGACGACTATGGTTCTGTTTTCCATGGGAGCATAAAGGCTAAAAAAGTAAGGAATATCTTTATACCCACGGCCATGGAGCCCTGCAAGGCAATTCATGGTGCGGTGGAAGAGGAGAAAAAACGGGAGGAGAGAGAACTGAAGCCCTGCGAGTGACAGATGCAACTCGCAGGGCTTCAGGGGATCAGGCTGCCGTTACGGTCAACTCGTTGGTGACCTGCTCGGCAGGAGACAGGTGACACTCAAGCGCGGCCAGCTTGTCGCTGATGAGCTTGTAGAAGCGGTTGAGGGTGCGTTCCACCTCCACCTGATGCTTCTTGGGGATAGGCTTGTCGAGCCATTCGCCATCGGCATTGTAAAAACCGAACTGATAGTGATAGCGGAACTGGTGATCATCCTGCTCCAGCACCAGCCACCAGCCCCAGAACTCCCGCTTGTCCGGCGCCGGTTTGGCGCTGACGCAGACAGACAAACAGTCGAAGCGGTAACGCCCCTCTTCACAGAGATCTTCGCGCAGATAGGGGCCAATGGCAGCAAACTGCCGCAGCAGCCGCTTGTAGGTCACTCTTTCAGACATGTTAACCTCCCTGTTAAACAAGCCGCGCCACCTGGTGATGGCGTCAGATTTTTAGCGCAATATCAGGCACACAGGTGCCGTTTCAACCACTCGACAATCTCATCCAGCGCCTGGTCATAGACCTCCAGCAAGGGCTGTTTGTCAAACACGATGGCCTTGCCATTGCGGCTGGCCGACGCCAACGCCCGGACATCCTGCTCGGGACAGATGAAATCTCTCTTGTGTCCGATACTTAATATCGGCACCGATGTGCGAGTCCCGAGCAATCCTTGCGTTTTCAGTGAAAATACCTGGCACTTGGTGCGCATGGTATCCCACTCGGCCGCATCGGCCCCCAACCGGTTGGCCAGACTGTCCCGCATCATGCGCGGGCATCGGGCAAACAGCTCCTGATTGGTAAACACCTGATTGACCCCGGCCCCGACACAGACCACGGTTTTGAGCTTGAACGGTTCGATAAAGGCCAGCCGCGCCGCCACATTGCCCGCCAGCCGAAAACCGACCATGGCGATGCGCTGGTGATCGACCCAGGCCACCTCGGAGAGGTAGTGCAGCACCGCCTGATGGAGACGGCTGGTATCCTGCACCAGCGGCCAGTGCTCGGCATAGCCGATACCCGGCATATCCAGCGACAACATGCCGATGCCGTTGGGTTCGAGCCGTTTGAGGTAGAAGTTGAGAAAATCGAGCTGCAGGGAGTCGATCCCCCCGCTGATGATCACCAGCGGCACCGGCTTGTCGGTGGCCGGCAGGTGGAGATAGCCCTGAATATTCTTGCCGCGAAATGGCACCTGGATCTCTTTGAGCGGCACCTTGAACAGCCGGCCCGCTTCGCGATAGGCCATGTTGCCGAGCAGTTGGGCCTGATCCGCCAGCTCGTCATCTTTCAGATGGGGATAGCTGGCGATGG
>JAYRLO010000101.1:0-9299 GCA_041905215.1 Aeromonadaceae bacterium | reverse complement strand
TATCACCCGGCAATCCGGCAATATTGAGCGGACATCCAGCGCGGTGAGTGGCAACCCTTCAAGATTATTGAAATGAACCACGTCGGGACAGATACGACGCAGCAGGTCCGCCCAAACCCGTTGGGTACGTTCGGCCTGCAAGGTGGCCGGGTCATTCCACGCGAGATGACCAGGTGCCATGACCTCGGAATTGACAATCTCAAACAAGCGCACATCCCTGTCAGCCGATTTTTCACTCCAATAAACTCGTGAGGTAAACGGGTTATAAGATTCACCACTGGAAACAAAAAATACCTGATGTCGCGCCCGCATCTGCTCAATCAGATTGCGCTGATAAACCGTCACCCCCCCACCTCGGCTGGGGTTATGAAAATAGTCAGTCCAGTTAAAAAAGAGGATTTTCAATTTATTTCAAATTTCCAATTATTTATGAAAATGTATTGTGAAAACATTGACAACCGTGATTTACCAGGGCCATCGAAAGTGATTGAGGAGATATTCTTGAGCCCGAGCCAGCAGCAAAGGTGTCAGCGAAGCAGTTCAAAGAAGCGATTGTTTCTATCACTGGTCACCTCTGATGTAAGAACCGGCTTCAAGTACAGATAGGCACCAACACGTATAGGGAACTGCGCCAACAACTGATCTTTGGCCAAAGCGATCCGCTCGTCGCTCAGATGTTTAGCTAGATAACTTTTCCATTTGGATTCAAAGCCAAAATACTTCGCTTCGGTTGTTATTTGGTATCCTTATCAAACATCCTTTGTCATTTGACGACCAGTCAGTGATAAAAACGCCTGCAATGCATTCTCCACCGCATCGTCCATATCGAAATAACGGTATTCGGCAAGACGGCCTAGCGGTATCAGTTGCTCAAAAATCGCCAGTTGGGCGCGACAAGTGGCATAGCGGGCCTGCGCCGTCTCGGTAAACAGCGGGTAATAGGGCTCTAGTCCCTGTTCAGGCTCATAGCCACAGGGGTATTCATAGACAATGCTGGTGCCTGCGTGTGCCTGCCCGGTCAGATGCTTGAATTCGGTGATGCGGGTATAGGCCTCTTCATTGGGGTAATTCACCGTGGTCACCGGTTGGAACTGTGCTTGCGCCAGATGACGATGCTCGAAGCGCAGCGAACGATACGGCAACGGCTCGCTGCCAGGACAGAGCACATCCAACATGCCGGTGTAGATGAGAGGGCCGCTAAATGGCTCCCCATCCAGCAGGATACGTCCCCGCGCCCAGTCAAGACTCACTCGTTCGATCATCGGCGTCGACAGGCACAACTCGATGTTGGGGTGAGCCAGCATCGCCGCCACCATAGCGCTGTAACCAGCTTGAGGCACCGCCTGGAACGGATCGGTAAAGTAGCGATCATCGCGGCTGACCACCACTGGCACCCGGGCTGTCACTTCGGGGGAAATCGCCTCTGGCGCCATCCCCCACTGCTTGCTGGTGTAGTTGACGAACGCCTTGTGATAGATGAACTCGGCCAGCTCCTGCAGCAGCGGGTCCACTTCCTGGCGCAGCGTCAGGATCGGTACTCTCGCCCCCTCGCCATAGCGAGATACCAACGCAGCAATCATCATCTGCGCCTTCTCGGAGGCGAAGCTGCGCTCAATGCTGGTCAGATTGAATGGCAGGGGCACCAATTGGCCATCGATACGCGACAGCACCCGGTGCTCGTAAGGGTGCCACTGTGTGAACTGCGACAGGTACTCAGCCACCGCTGGTTTATCTGTATGGAACAGGTGCGGTCCATAGCGGTGGATCAGCACCCCTGCCTCGTCGAGCTCGTCAAAACAGTTGCCGGCCAGATGGTCGCGTTGTTCGAGCACCAGCACACGCCAGCCAAGCTGACTTGCCATACGTTCGGCCATCACGGTGCCCGACAGCCCGGCGCCAATCACAAGTGCCTGGTAACTCATGGTTTCTCTCCAAAAATCTGCTTTGTCACCCAAGCAGGGTCGTGTCGCCCCTGCCACGCCAGTTGGTGGCGGGCATCGAAAAACCAATGATCAACTACGGACTCGTTAATGAAACGGGTAAAGCGCGCTATATCCCCCTGCTTGAGAAAGTAAAGAGCCGTCGCGAAGCGGTAATGGGCCTTGCCGGCCGCAATGATGGCATCATCGGTCCCAAAGGCCCGCGCGTTATCACAGGCCCGCAACTGATCCGCCAGCACCTGCTCACGACGCTGAGGAGAGCGTTTGGTCTGGCCACCAAAACTGTCGGCGTGAATACGATATCGACCATAGACACCAGAAATGAAATCGACCGAACCCTTGCCATATAGCGCATTAAGGATATGCCACGGGTGATCGAGGATGATTTTGCATCCATCGTCTACCGCCTCAAGTAGATGAGCGTGTCGTCTGAAAGCCACCGCACTGGCATTGATGAAACAACCATAACGGATCAAATGCTCAGCGCTCGCCCTTCCAGGCACGTAAGCCGCGTTGTAATAATCGCGACTGTAGAGAGCCGTCACCATGCCGCTATCACTGTCGAAAACCTCGGCCTCGTGATAGCAAACAGCACACTCGGCATGCGCATCCAGATAATTGGCCATCGCTTGCAGCTTGCCCGGCAATGCCAGATCGTCACCATCGACATAGGCGATATAATCACCACGCGCCTCGGTCAGTAACCGCTTCTGAGTATGCGCCAAACCTATATTCCGCGGATTCTGCAATGCTCGCAACTGCGGATAACGTGCCGCCAGTTTCTGCATGAGAGCCCAAGAGCCGTCACTGGAACCATCATCGATGGCGATCACCTCGAAATCGAAATCAACCTCTTGGGTCAGCAGACTCTCAAGGCAGGGCTCGATAAAACGCTCAAGGTTGTAGACCGGCACCAGCACACAGACGTTCATTCTCCATCCTATGGTAGCTGTTCAATTTGTCGCCACCACAACTGGTTACCGATGGCAACAGGCATGGCTACCGCACGACGCTGTCAGTGGGATAGCGCCAAAATTCGAATCACGGGACTGACGATACAACTTGTATGCCAAACCCTATAACCAAAACCACGCAAATGCGGGGCATCTCACGGCCCGCCGTTATTCCGTCGAATTATCAACCAATGCAGGTCTGTCGACTCATGCTGGCCAGCAGATCCTGTCCATCCCAGAACCAGTCAAACGCCAATGCCTGACCCGGTGCGACCAGTCGATCAATTCGAGTGCCGGGATATTGACGCAGATGAGAGACCACGGTTTCCGGCGCAATGCCGATGCAGACGCAGGTCTGCACCTGATCGCCGTCCGCCAGCCATGCGTCCATGTCGGGATAGTGCCGCTCCAGCAGCACACCACCGCCCACCGTAACCTGAGGCTGCAAAGCCGCAGCCTGTAACACACTGAGAGTTCCAAACGTAGTTTGCGTCTGCGCCTCACCAGTAGCTAACGCCAGTTGGCTGTTAACCAGCCGCGCCATGCCGTTGGCCGGATTGGCAGCAAAGGGGGCAGCCAGCGCCGTCAACAGATCGGTACGTTCAGATGCCTGCCACTCCCCTAGCCAGACCAGCGTGGTCGGCGAGGCACAGGCCTGCTGGTTAAACTGACTGATGTCCTGCGCCAATGCCGCGTGCTGCCGCTGACGGCTGACCGCATCCAGCGTGCGCCAACCAGCGGCATCTAGCACCGCCAGCGAGCGGCGATCCGGAAACACCAGCTCCCGCGCCTTCGGTGGCAACGCAATGGCCCGGATGGCGCTGACGGTGGCATCACCGCCCCAAATCACGCGCAAATCACAGCGCGCCGACAACGCGGCAGTGATCGCTTCATCGTGGCCATAGCGGATGAAACGTACCCGATCGGCAATCACCTGCCACTGAGGATCGGCCAGCAGGGCGGCACACTCAGCCAGCAGCTGTTGCTGTACCGGATCCTGACGCCGTGACAGCCGCAGGATGGCGCTGTTGCCCGCCAGTAGCGCCAGCAGCCACGAGAAGATGCCCAGGGTCGGCACGTTCGAGGGCACCAGATGCAGCGTCAAACCAAGTGGTGAACGCAACCGATAGGCCTGCAGGTGGGTCTTGAGTGCAATAGGTCGCAACCAGAAACCCAGCGCCACCAGATCGGGCCACTCTCGCCCCAACGTTAGCAGTCGCTGAGACAGTGCGGCGCAAAATGTCAGCACCCGCTCATCGGCGACCGCCAGTGGTTGCGAGGTGAAGCCCTGCCAGCCGGTAGCGGGCAACACAAACTCGATCCCCTGTTCAGGCCAAGCAATATCATTCTTCACCTCAGTGCTCTTCGATGTGGTCACTGGAATGTATCGCTGCATCCGCGCACCTCAGCTCCGCGCTGGCGACCCAGCACGGTAAAGTAACGACCGGGGCGGCCACAGGGGCAGTCATCCTCCCCCAACAACACGCCCAGATCCTCGGTCAACAGGCTGTGGCCAGGGTAACTCTGCGGCAGCGCCGAGAGCACCTGCAGCAAACCAGGCTCGCCAACGGGCTGCAACGCCAGCGTCTGGGGATCGCGCACCAGGAGATCGGCAAACACGGGGGCGTGCAGGTGGCCAGCTTCGCATTCGACGAACACAGAGCCGACCTGCTCGACCATGCCATAGAAGTTGTGTACCCGGCTCACCCCTAGCTGCTGCAGGCAGCGCGCCTTGAAGGCGGCGTTATCCACCGCCAGGTGCTGCAGCTTCTTCCAGCCACCACTGTGGAACAGAATGCCCTGGGCCAGCGGTAGCTGAATACTACGCTCTCGCAGGGGTTCGAGCAAACATTGCCAGACCATGAAGGTGAAGCCGAAGATGAGCACCGGCTGATCGGCATACCGCTCGCAGAAGGCTTCGATCACTGGCCAGTTTGGCTGCATCTGTTCATCCAGCGCATAGTGATGATCGCGCCCCAAAAAAGAGAGCCCCAAAGCTCCCGCGCCCCGCGCCGAGAAACCGCTGCGGTTCTGGATCAGCGCCGGTTGCTCGATGAGCAACATCGGCAGCCGTTGTTTGCCAATAAATTCCTGCAGGATTTTCACCAGTACTTTGCTCTGCAGCGCTGCGGTAGTTTTGTCGAGCACGATGCGGGAGACGGCGCCCGTGGTGCCCGATGAGGTCAAGGTCTTGAAACGCTCCTCCTCCGGCACGCTAGCCAGCAACAGATGCTTGAATAGCCGTACCGCCAGATAGGGTAAGTCGTCATAGCGATCTGCCGCTGTCGCCCAGCCGTAACCATCGAGGATGCGGGCAAATTCCGGGCTGTGCTGGCGGTGCCATTCACTCAATGCATTGAGACGCGCCATCAGCAGGGCAGATTTTTCTGCCTGAGCTAAGCCATAGGCGGGGGCTGCCAGCAGGGCCTCCAGACTTAGATCCAACGAGCTGGTCAGCGCCGCCATCATGCACTCGCCTCCTCGATCGCGCGTTGTAATGCTGGATAATCGAGCTTGCCAGCGACGGTGCGTGGCAACTCGTTCAATGCGGCGACACGGAACAGGCTCGGGTGCAGACCCAATTGCTGTTGCAGATAGTCACTCACAGTCGCCACCTCGTCGGCCGCACTGCAGGCGATTCGTAGCGCCTGATCCTGACCACAGGCCACCAGCTCCCAGCCCAGATCGCGACACTGCCGCTCCAGCGAGTCCAGTTGCCAGCGCACCCCCGAGAGTTTGATCTGTCGCTTCAGCCGCCCCGTGATAAACCAGAGCCCTTCAGCCGTACGGTAACCCAGATCGCCAGTACGTAGCAGAGGGGCCATGGGCGGAAGCGCCAGATCGGCCAGCGACTCGGCATAGCCGAGCATCACATTGGGGCCTCGATAGCCCAGCTCACCTTCCACACCGGGTTCGGCTGCCAGCTCGTTGCCCTGCTCATCGAGCAGTAGCAGCTCGCCGCCGGGGATCGGCACGCCAATACTCTCTGGGTGCGTCTCGGCCAGCTCAGGTGGCAAATAGCTGATCCGCGCCGAGGCTTCGGTCTGGCCATACATCACATAGAAACGGATACCCCGCTCGCGACACCAGAGCGCATAGTCTCGAACCCGCTCCGGTGCCAGACGGCCTCCGGCCTGGGTCAAGATGCGCAGATGGGGCCATGATTGGCGGCGGAAGCGCAGCTGCTCATAAATCTGGTAGCTGTAGGGAACCCCCACCAGCTGGGTAATGGCATGTTGTTTCAGACAATCCCAGAAGCCTCGCTGCAGCGGCGTGTCATTGCAAAGAACCAGAGAGCCGCCGCACAGCAGGTGGGAGTGGATCACCGACAAGCCATAGGAGTAGGCAAACGGCAAGGCCGTCAGCGCCTGATCACTGGGCTGCATCTGCAGATAGCTGACGATAGACTCGGCATTGGCCAGCAGATTGGCTTCGCTCAAACGCACCAGCTTGGCTCCTCCGGTCGAGCCGGAGGTGGTCAACATCACGGCCAACTCCGGTGCCAGCGCCAAAGGCCGATCGTGCAGACGCACAGGCTCGGCATCCGGCATCAGCAACCAGTGGGGGTCATAGCGGGTAATCAACTCCTGGCGGGTGGCCTCAGGCAAATCGGCATTGAGCAATAGCACGGCATGACCAGCCTGCAAAGAGGCCAGGTAGTGGATCAGACTCGGCAGACTGTTATCAGCCAGCAGCAGCACCAGAGAGCGTTCCCCACCGAGTTGACTGGCCAGCGTGCTGCTGCGGGCTCTGAGCTCAGCATAGGAATAGACCTGATCACCGACATATACGGCATCGCCCTCATGGGCCAACAACCGCTGCCACAGACTCATATCAGCATGCCCCCATCGACCCCGATCACCTGGCCGGTGACATAGCTCGACAGCTCGCTCGCCAGAAACAGCGCCACCTTGGCAACCTCATCGGCCGAGCCGATGCGCCCCATGGCAATGCTGTCGAGGCGTTGCTGGAACTTATCCTCTGACAACGAATGGGCCATGTCGGTATCGATAAAGCCGGGAGCTATGGCGTTGACGCGGATCTGCTGGGTTGCCAGCTCCTTGGCCAGCGACTGTGTCATACCGATCACCGCCGCTTTGCTACCGCCATACACGGCTTGGCCCGCATTGCCGACCCGACCTATGATGGAGGTCAGATTGATGATGCTGCCCCCGCCATTTCGCTGCAGCATCCGCGCCGCATACTGGCTGCAATAGAGCACGCTGAAACTGTTGCAGGCGAAGGTGCGCTCGATCTGTGCCGGTGTCACCATGCCAATCAGGGCATCGTCGAGAATACCGGCATTGTTGACCAGCACATCCAGCACCTTGGTTTGGGCAAAGAGCTCGCGAAATGCCACCTTGACCGCTTCCGGATCGGCCACATCAAACAGCAGTGGCGCACAAGCAACACCAAACTCACGACTCAATCGCTCAGCCAGCACAGAGACGCTAGGCCCGTCACGCCCATTGAGATAGAGGCTTGCCCCTTCGGCAGCGAAGCGTTCGGCAATCGCCAGACCAATGCCTCGCGTTGCCCCCGTGATCAGCACCCGCTTGCCAGCCAACAGGCCCGCCATCAGGCATCAATCCCATACTTGGCCAGGATCAGCCGCGCCTTGGCAAACGAACTCATGTCGATGATATCGTCGGTGTCGAGCATGATTTCATACTCATCTTCCAAGGCGGCAATCAGGGTCATATGGGCAACAGAATCCCACTGTGGGATCCCTTGATAACTCAGCTCATCACACACCAGAGCACTATCGATGGCGAGACTTTCGGCAAAAATCTGAGCAAGAGACTTTTTCATAATCAGTACCTGATAAAGCGGGAAATTTTATCGCGAGCCAGCAGATAGGCTGGCTGCTCCAGCAGATAGCGCCCCAGGCCATCAGCCTGTTCGGCATAGCGGTGATAACCGCAGGCCTCGTGAAAACGCACCGAAGCCGTATTCGTCGCAAAAATCTTGCCATATAGACGAGTCAGACCGAAGCCTTCAAAGGCCAAATCGTTAAGCGCAAAAGCCACACAGAATGGCACCAGATTGCTGCGATACTCATCCGGATAGATATACATGCCAGGTTCAGCGCAGCCCTGCAGGCGATCGACCGCCGTCAACGAGGCCACCCCGATCGGCGTCTGACGAAACCAGGCGACGTAGTAGAACTGCTGATTCGAGCCCTGCAGACGAGCAAACCAGGCTTGTTGCATCGAGGCCGTGATATGGGTTTGATCGAGCATCAGGCTGGCAATCTTTGGATCGTTGCGCCAGGCTCGCACCATCTCGAGATCGTCAGCCCGCAAGGGACAGAGAGTGACGCCATACCGTTGAAAAGCGCCTAGCGGCAACGTGGCAACATCAGACAAGCCTGTTCTCCTCGCGATGACTAGGGCGAACACTATCACCGTGGTAAATAACAAGAGGCAATCACCTTCGGGATCAAGCAAAACCGGTAGCAACATTGCCCACACTAGAGGCGGCACTATATCATTTTCACCCGAAAGCAGACCGCTCACCGTCTCATTTTTTGAAATATTTCAGTCAGTTGGTGACAGAGCGAACAGCCGATCCTATTATCGGCAACTGGAGCACTAACTTGAGCTCAACGCCAGGAGAAGCAGCCCATGACCATCGCCATTATTCCGGCGCGCGGCGGCAGCAAGCGTATTCCACGCAAGAATATCCGCCCGTTTTGTGGCCGGCCGATGATCAGCTACGCCATTGCCGCCGCCCAATCAGCCGGTTGCTTCGAGCATATTGTCGTGTCGACCGATGATGCCGAGATTGCCGATGTCGCCCGCGCCTGTGGCGCCGAGGTGCCGTTTCTGCGCACCCCAACTCTGGCCGATGACCATACAGGTACAACAGCCGTGCTTATCGATGCCATTCGCCAGCTCGATGCCCTGAGCCTGCAAGCCGATGCCTACTGCTGCATCTATGCAACCGTGCCGCTGATCCGCGCCAACGATCTGCGGGATGCTTATCACCGCCTGCAACAGAGTGATGCCGATTTTGCCTTCAGTGTTGCAGCCTTCGGCTTTCCCATCCAGCGCGCACTCCAGCTGCAAGAGGACGGCTGCATCACCCCCTTCTGGCCAGAAAACATGGCCAAACGCAGCCAGGATCTCACCCCTGCCTATCAGGATGCCGGACAGTTCTACTGGGGGCGACGGGAAGCCTGGCTCAATGGCAAAAGTGTATTCGGCGGTCGAGGGTTGGCTCAGGTGTTACCTCGCTATCGGGTTGTCGATATTGATACCGAGGAGGATTGGCGCTTGGCCGAATTGCTCTATCAGGCGCTGCAACACCATGATGCCGGTTGATTACCTGTTCCGCCTCGATGCCGACAGCCAGATAGGCACAGGCCATCTGATGCGTTGTCTGGCTATCGCCGATACGCTCA
>JAYRLO010000100.1:0-9329 GCA_041905215.1 Aeromonadaceae bacterium | reverse complement strand
CTGTCAGGCGCCCATCCAGATCCAGCCGACGACCTACTCCTGTCGCCCTGGTCAAGCCGCCGGTTGCCGGGCCCTGCCTGGGTGTCCAGGGTTCACCCTCAGCGATGGCCTCTGTGGCCAGCTGCATTTCTATTGGGATCCGCAACAGCAAGGGCTCGACTACTGGCGCGACTGAACGTGTCGCAGGCTTTGCGCACGCTCAATCGGTCTCTGTCATTCATGGCTACGGCTCAGCCGCCTTGGCGTCACAGCGGCTCGAGCCGGGCGTATGCCACTACCAGCCATTTGCTACCCAGTTCATCGAAGTTGACCTGGATGCGGCTCTGCGGGCCTATCCCCTCGTAGTTGAGGACTGTGCCTTCGCCAAACTTGCTATGCAGCACGCGCTGACCGAGGCGAAAACCTGTGCTGTCGAAGCTCTCCTGGGCGAACTCGTTGTTGAAGCGATTGCTCTTGGCGATGGGTTGCGCCCAGCTGACCTGGGTGCGCAGTCGCACCTCCTCCAGACACTCGCTCGGCAGCTCCTTGAGGAAGCGGCTGGGTCTGTGGTGCATCTCCTGCCCATACAGGCGGCGGTTCTCGGCGTGGGTCATGTAGAGCTTCTGCATCGCCCGGGTCATGCCGACATAACAGAGTCGCCGCTCCTCCTCCAGTCGTCCGCTCTCCTCGCTGGATTGCTGGCTGGGGAACATCCCCTCCTCGACCCCGACCATGCAGACCAGGGGGAACTCCAGCCCCTTGGCGCTGTGCAGTGTCATCAGCTGCACCGCCACCTCGAACTCATCGGCCTGGGATTCCCCCGCTTCCAACGCGGCATGGGCGACAAACGCCGTCAGCGGCGCCATATCGCTCATCTCCTCGGAGGGCTGGAACACCCGGGTGGCGTTGACCAGCTCCTCGAGGTTTTCGATGCGCGACTGCCCCTTCTCGCTCTTCTCCGCCTGATAGAGGCTCCAGAGACCACTCTCGCGGATCACCCGATCGGTCTGCAGATGCAGCGGCAGCTCGCTGGTGTCGGTTTCCAGCCGGTTGATCAGCGCCAGAAACTGGCTGACCGCACTGGCGGCGCGTCCGGCCAGTACCCGCTCTTCACACAGTTGCCAGGCCGCCTGCCACAGGTTCAGCCCGCGATCCCGTGCCGCCTCGCGGATGAGCCCCAGGGTGCGATCACCGATGCCACGGGTCGGGGTGTTGACCACCCGCTCGAAGGAGGCGTCATCACCGCGGTTGCCCAGCAGGCGCAGATAGGCCATGGCGTCCTTGATCTCCTGGCGCTCGAAGAAGCGCAGGCCGCCGTAGATGCGGTAGGGCAAGCGCTCCTGCAGCAGCGCCTCTTCCAGCACCCGTGACTGGGCGTTGTTGCGATACAAGATGGCGCAATCGGAGAGCACACCGCCTTGGTCGCGCCACGCCTTCAGGCGGCCGACCACGAAGCGCGCCTCATCGATTTCGTTGTAGGCGGCATAGACCGAGATGGGCTCCCCCTCGCCGCCCTCGGTCCACAGCTCCTTGCCCAGCCGCTCGGCGTTGTTGGCAATCAGCTGGTTCGAGGCCTTGAGGATGGTGGCGGTGGAACGATAATTTTGCTCCAGACGGATGGTGCGCGCCCCCGGGTAGTCGCTGAGGAAGCGGCTGATGTTTTCCACCTTGGCTCCGCGCCAGCCGTAGATGGACTGGTCATCGTCGCCGACGATCATCACCCGACTGCGGTTGCCCGCCAGCAGCCGGATCCAGGCGTACTGGATGGCGTTGGTATCCTGAAACTCGTCCACCAGAATATGCGCAAAGCGTTGCTGGTAGTGGTCGAGGATGTGGGGCTTGTGCAGCCACAGCTCGTGGGCGCGCAGCAGCAGCTCGGCAAAATCCACCAAACCTGCGCGATCGCAGGTCTCCTGATAAACCTGATAGAGCTTGTGATAGGTGCGCGAGGCGACATCACCGAACGGCTCGATATCCTTGGGGCGCAGACCGTCATCCTTCTTGCCATTGATGTAACCCATCACGGCGCGCGGCACCCACTGTTTCTCGTCCAGATTGAGCGAACGCACTACCCGCTTGATGAGACGCAGCTGATCGTCGCTGTCGAGGATCTGGAAATCTTGCGGCAGACCGGCATCCAGATGGTGGGCACGCAACAGGCGATGGGCAATGCCGTGGAAGGTCCCGACCCACATGCAGTGATGGCTATGTGCACCGACAATTCCGCCACCGAGCAGTTTCTCGATCCGGCCGCGCATCTCGGCCGCCGCCTTGTTGGTGAAAGTCACCGCCAGGATGGAAAACGGTGATGCCCGCTCGACGCCGAGCAGCCAGGCAATGCGATGGACCAGCACCCGAGTCTTGCCGGAACCGGCGCCCGCCAGCACCAGCAGGTTCTCCAGCGGGGCAGCTACCGCCTCCCGTTGTCGGTCATTGAGACCATCGAGCAGGGTTTCTACGTCCATCACGACTCCTGAGAATTTGTACAGTGGTCTCGATTATACACAGACCCTATGCCAGAGCCCATCCCTGCCACCAACGGTCTGCTTTTCGTCCAGACGTCATCCCTCTCACTGGCTGTTCCGACTCAGCGCCCGCCAACTTGTCGATGGCGCAGAGATTCTCGACAGGGAGCCGGGACAGTGCGATAAAAAAACCGCCCTATGGTGGGGGCGGTTTTTCATGCGGAGATTGGTTGATGTCCAAGGCTCAGCGCGCGACATCCAGCTGCTGGGTGAGCAGGCCGGTACGAGTCAGCAGGCGCCAGTGACCACCGCTCGGCACGCCGGCCAGCGAGACGCAGGCGGCCGGATCCGGGTTCTGCAACGTCAGCACCGTTTGCTGGCCATCCTCGGCCACCTGCATCAGCGTCACCCCATCGAAATCACCAGCTTGCCATTGCACGCAGAGCTCGTCGCCCTGCTCCTGCAGCGTGGGGGCCACCGCCGCCTTGCTGCGGCTGGCGGCAGCCTGCGAGACTGCTTGGCTAAACAGCACCTTGCCGCCCTGGGCGATCGACAGCGCAGTGAGATCGCTGAATGGGATCTCCAGCTGGAAGTGTTGGGCCTGTGGCCCTGTCGACTCTTGCGACGGCGTCATCAACTGAACATTCACCCGACTCTGCTGCCCACCTGAGCGCGTAACCGTGGCCACCAGCGCAGAGCTCGGCAAGGAACGGACAGGGCGCGTCAACGGCAACACCCGCTGCAGCTTGATGGTGCCATCCGCCTGCAGGCTACCACTGATGAAGAGACCCGCTTCGCTCGCCACAGCAACGCGTGCTCGGCTCTTGCTGGTCGGGAACGCGGCTGGCGGATTGCGCGCCAGATAATCCTGCACCGCCTCGAAGGTGTAATCCGAGATGTGCTGGGGCCCGCAATAGCTCATCAGATCGCGATACTCGGTCGGCTTGTAGAGGGCACTCAGATCAAACGAAACCCCCAGGCTGCCAATGCTCTGAAAGTCATAGGGGAAATCGGGCTCCATGTTGTCGGTGCCACAACCGATATGACCGATGTTGAAGTTGTGACCCAATTCATGGGCCATCACACACAGATAATCACCCCCCACATTCTTGCAGCGATCCGACAGATAGGTCGAGTCGTAGCCAATGGCCGAGTTCAACCCCATCCAACCCACACCGGCGAAGTCGTTATCCACCTCGCCGCTGTAGATGCCATAGAAGTAGGTCGGGTCGTTCTCGACGGCCTGCAGATCGGTCACCTCATCCAGTAACGCATCGCCGCTGGTTGCGACCGGGGTAAAGACGGCATGCTGTTTAACCTGCACCGACTGCATCGGCCAGAATGATTTGAGTCCCCGTTGCACATCGGCGGTCGGTGGCATGGTCACCACATGGCCACCCACGCGCATGGGAACCAGCGTCAGGTAGAAGGTTGGCGTGGTGGCAAAGCTCGGGGTCAGCACTCGCTGATCACCGTTCGGCAGGGAGACAGTCACCTGCAACCCGGGTTGCATCATGCTCGCCGGGACTACGGCCCGATAGCTGGCGGCGATATTCTCATAATCCATCTGCGCCGGAATCGTCGTCGGCTTGGTCATGACGATGGTCTGGGTCGTTCCGTTCAGGGCCAGCTTCATTGTCAGATTCGGCGGCGTCGTCGGCGCCACGTCACTGGTGACATGCACACGCAGTAGCGCATCGCGGGCGGCGATCAGCTGCGGATTTCGCGTCACCACCACCTGGCCCCAATCCACGGCGCGAATATGAGGCTGCGCCCCCAGCGTGGTGACCCGGATCGCGGGCAGGGTATGTTTGAAGCTGCCACCATATCCATCGCGGATCAACAGCGAGGCGGTGTAGTTACCATTGGCCGAAACAGGCAGCGAAATGAGAGCCTGCGGATCACAGGGGGTAATGGTCTGAACCGGAACCCGCGCCTGCTGTTCAATCAGATCGACGTAAAGTTCACAGCTCAGCGCATCGCCATCCAGATAATTTTCCATATCCAGACGGTAATCCAGTGTCGGCGTCGAGCCGAGAGAGACCTGTGACTGCACGGCAAACGACGCCATGCTGTCAGGGCAACTCAGGCCACCGAAATTGCCATAGATGCTATAGGTATCACTATCGCCCTGGATGGTGACCCCCAATCCCGCCAAGGCCGCCAGCTCCTTCTGAGGTTGCGAACCACTGCCCAGATAGAGGCAGTTGACATTCAACAGCAGGGTGCCCTGCTCGGCCCAACCAGCGGTCAACAGCCCCTTCAGGCTAGTCAAAGGAGTCCAGGTCGCCGATACGGTCGTCAGGGCCGCATTGTTTTCCAGCCCGTCCAGAGTGTTTATTTCGGTGCTATCCAGATAGACCTGCTGCAGAGCGGTCAGGCTGCGCAGCGGCGATAGGTCAACGACATCATTTTCGGATAGATTCAGATAACTCAGCTTATCCAGCCCGGCCAAGGGGGACAGATTGCTGACTTTGTGGCCCGCCAGCGAGAGGCGAGTCAGATTGTGGAATAGCTCCAGGCCACTCAGATCGCGGATCTGACTCTGACCGTTAACCGCATCCAGATCCAGTTCCGTCACGCCATCCAGCAGGCTACCCGTGATCGGTGTGGTCAGCGTAAAACCCGGGATCTGCGCAACCAAAGCCTTGCGCACCGCCGCATCGAGAACCGCATCGGCAAAGACAATCGCCCCTTGCGGCTGGAATGAGGCGATGATGACGCAGTTGCCGGAAAGAGACCCCGTAGTATAAATGCTCCCCTGCAATGATCCCCCACAACCACTGATGCTGGCCAGCAGATAACCGCTGGCTGGGGTCACGGTTACCTGGCCACTCTGCCCGGCCGAGAGGGTCAGGCTACTCGGCAGCACGGTACCCTGGCCACTCGCTTGTACCGATACCCGGTAGGACGCTACAGCCACGGTGATCGAGCGTGAAACACTCGCCGTTGTGCCCTGGTTATCGGTCACCGTCAGGGTGATTGTGTAGGTACCAGCCGTGGCATAGGTATGGTTGCTACTCTTGCCGGTGCCGGTCGTGCCATCACCATAGTTCCAGCTGTAACTGGCGATGCTGCCGTCACTGTCGCTGGATCCACTGGCATCGACGCTGGCAATCAGCCCGGTTGCGCTCTGGGTAAAGGCTGCCGTCGGAGCCACATTGCCCACCATCACGGTGACGCTGACGCTCTGGCTCGCCGTGGCGCCCAGATCATCAGTTACCGTCAGGGTGACGGTATAGGTACCAGCGGATGCATAGCTGTGGTTGGCATTAGAGCCAGTGCCAGTTGAACCATCACCAAAGCTCCAGCTATAGCTGGCGATGCTGCCGTCGCTGTCACTGCTGCCGCTACCATCGAAGCTGGCCAGCAAGCCCGTTGCGCTATAGCTGAACGCGGCGGTCGGAGTGATATTGCTCGTGGTCAGGTGGACGCTGAGACTCTGACGAGCCGTAGCCCCCGCCTTATCACTCACTGTCAAAGTGACCGTATAACTACCGGCCACCGCATAGCTGTGACTGACACTCTTACCCGTTCCGCTCGTGCCGTCGCCAAAATCCCACAAATAGCTAGCAATGGTGCCGCTGGAATTCCCTGCATCGAAGGTCACCGTCAAGGCATCATTTTGTTGGCTAAAGCTGGCGCTCGCCTCCAGCGCTGGCTCAACGACCTTTTTGTCATCACCACCACCGCCGCCACACGCGGCCATGATTAGCGCCAACAGGGCTACCAGCCCAAAGCGCCAGAATGTCTGATATCCGTATCGTGTCATCATCTCAGTATCCCTGCTCCTTGATGAGATTGTTGTCTGATGAAACCAAAGTAGCCGCTGGCGATAAAACCTCTGCAACCCACTTCAGCCATCTGGCCACACTTCAATTTTTCCATGTTACGCCAATAGGTTGGCCTGATGGCGAAACAGATTGCCTTAACAGTGCAAATATCCGAACCACAGCCCAAGTTGCCACGAAAAAAATGGCCCGGAATATCCGGGCCGAAATAACGTCAACAACAACTCGGTATCAGGCTGGGTTGCCGATGATGGCAAGCAGATCCTGATAGGCGATTTCGTTCAACACAACTTCTACATCCGAATTACCATCAGAATAGCTATGGGTATTGAGATAGGCTTTGGCACCGGAGCTGAAGGTCGCAGCGGCGAATTTAGCCTCCATCACCGCCAATTTATCGGCATCGGTCACCTTCGCCAGCAGCGTCTTAATCTGGGTTCCATCCAGAGTTAACACTTGCGAACAGCGAATGGTGCCATCTTGCTCCAGAACACCTTGTTCATTGGCAATCATCAAGGCGACGGAATCATCGTCGTTGACCACCAGCTCTCCCGTTGCCAAATGCTCTTCGTCCACCGTCAGCAGATTGGTGCTGTAGTCAAAAACATAGGGCATAAACTGGTTGGCATTGGTGACCTGGGTAATCCCCAGATTGGTCTGCTCGCTGAACACGGAGTAAATAGTCGCCTTGCTGGTCACCAGATCAGCAAAAGCTGCGGCAGCAGCCGCATCATCTACGCCAGAAGCTGGCTGCACCGTGTAAGACAGGGTCTGGTCATTGAGCTGAACAATATAACTCCCCGATACCGCCGGGGTAATATTGCCGTCATAGGAAGGTTCAGCCACACCATCACCCTCGTTATCACCAAAATTGGTCGCCCAATCGCCGGCTACATCAAATTTGAACGCATCTGTTGCAGTCAGGGTAACAGTGACAGACCAGAGGTGATCCGCGACCAAGGTCATCGGCGTTACACCCCAATTGTTGATGGTGCCACGCAGATTCATCGTGGGGTAGGAGCTGACAAACCCCGTCTCTGCTTGCCACTTGGTGGGGTCATTGGGGAACGCATCGCTATTATCGCCCACGCCATCACCGTCCGTATCACTCCACTCTGATGCATCATTAGGGAATGCGTCGTTAGTATCGGCGACACCGTCACCATCGCTATCCACAACGGTTCCATGCTGGGAGAGCGCCGATTCAGCATCCGACTCATTCAAGAAGAAGGAGCCATATCCGGTATCAAACTTACCCTGAGCCGTGTCAATCGTGTGTCCTGCCTGCTTCCATGAAGTCAGGGTTAGGAAATCATAGGCCGTGTACCAATCCCATGGGCTGTCTGATTTCGGTTGCAACAAGAACAGCGCACCACCAGCATCATTGATGATCCAGTTCGGGTAGCCAGCCTCGGTCAAGCCATCATTGACCAGTTGCAGCTTCACCTTCTTCCAAGTTTGCCAATGAGCATCCCCGGTAATAGCAGGCAGATTCGTCACCCAGAACCAGGTTCGTGGCTGGCCATCCTCCTGATAACGGAATGAACGGTCTAACAAATAGCCATCGTAGTTGCTTAACCCTGGCAGTAGGCTGTCGTCGATATCCTCGAGTGCGATGCCCTGCTTGCGCAAAGCCTCTACCTTAGCTGCCAGATCCGTGACATTCTGGCTGCCCCACTCGGCAAAGCGATGTCCAACCCAGAACCCATTATCCTCTTTCAAGAATACCTTGTAGTTCTGCCCCACCTCTGTCGTAGCAATGGTGAACGGGTAACCATCCAGATGGTAGTTGGTCCAGGTCGCAAACTCGTTACTCTCAGTCGCGGACACGCTGGTCGATGTCGAGACATATTCGTTGAACTTCAACCCGTCCGGTTGCTCGTCTGTCACCAACTTGACGTTGGCATTATTACTCTGATCGAGGATGTAGCGCTGGCCTTCATCTTGGGTCACGCTCTTGCCACTAACACTGTGAACCGTGACAACCCGGTCAAACCAATAGGAGCCCCGCTCGGAGTTTTGCCAATTATAATCGGCATACTCGTCGAACTGGGTATCCCGCGGATTTGCCCAAACAGGCCCGGAACTCTTGGTGATCTTGGTTCCATCCGGATGAGACTCAACACTTTCGGTGCGGTTGATAGTCCCGTCAGCGGCCCAATCAGACTCATCAGTGTGCACGGTGCCGCCATCAGCCAATTTCTGATAGGTGTCAGTTTCGGCGTAGTCGGCAGCAGGAGTTCCTTGCTCTATGTCCAACCAATCACTGACTACCACGTCAGATGGCGCCTGTTTCGGTGCCATGCGCTGAACAAAATGGCGAACTGTGGTTGAGTCGCTCTTGGTTACAGTGACGTAATGAGCCATATCGACCTTGCTGTAATCTTTAGCCGCCACAGCGGCCACCAGATCGACACCATCATAGTGATTGTTCGGGTTATTATTGACCCCGGTCTCGGTTAACGCGGCATCTTCATCAAAGAAGACCCAATAGGACTCTTTGCTGTCGCTCTTCTGCCCTTGCTCTAACGTCTGACCAGCAAACTGGAACTGACCATCTTTATTTACATCCTTATGCCACCACGTCGTACGCAGGAAGGTGCCATCTGGGTTTTCCGTGGTGGTGGACTTGTACTCGTTATAAATGAGCTTGGCGCCATTGAGATAGACATAATCGTTCTTGGCTTTGTCCCAATAATAGTGAGTGCCCTCTTCAACGGTCACCGTTTTGCCATCTAGGTAATAACTGACCGTCTCCTTGGCAACCCGTTTCACATCCAACGACTGCTTGGTATGGTCTTCCATGTAAACATCGACGGCCTCGATAGTGGTGACAGCATCGGCTTGAGCCCGCGTTGCATCACTCGGGAAGGCGTCACTGTTATCACCGACCTTATCGCCGTCACTGTCTTTCCACTCTTTGGCGTCGGTCGGGAAGGCATCGCTGTTATCGCCGACCTTATCGCCGTCACTGTCTTTCCACTCTTTGGCATCGGTCGGGAAGGCGTCGCTGTTGTCGCCGACCTTATCCCCATCGCTGTCTTTCCACTCGTTGGCGTCAGTCGGGAAGGCGTCACTGTTATCCCCAACCTTA
>JAYRLO010000362.1:0-1670 GCA_041905215.1 Aeromonadaceae bacterium | reverse complement strand
TCCAGTTCGGTCTCCGATGCCGAGTACCAGAAGATCAGCGAACGCCTGCCGGTGGTGCAGCTGGATCGGCGCATCGCTGACTCGACCCTGCCCTGGGTGATTACCGACTCGGTCGAATCGACCGCCGAGCTGGTGGAAAATCTGGCGATCCTGCATCCGGAAGAGATCTATTACCTGGGCGGACAGCTGCGACTGGAGCCAAGCCGGCAACGACTGGCCGGTTATGAGCTGGGTCTGCAGCGTGCCGGCGTCGTCGGCAAAGCCAACTGGATCCGCCACGGCAACTTCAGCCCGAGTTCGGGTTACGAGATGATGGCACAACTGTGTGCCGAGCTGGGCCGCCCCCCCAAGGCGCTGTTCACCGCCGCCTGCGGGCTGCTCGAGGGGGTGCTGCGCTATCTGAATCAGCATCAGTTGATGGATGCCGACATCCACCTGTGCAGTTTTGATGATCACTACCTGTTTGATTGCCTGCCACTACGTCTCGATACCATAGCGCAGGATTGTCCCACCATGGCTGGACGAGCCTTTGAGCTCATCCGCCAACTGATTGACCAGGAGCCCGTTCTCGACAGCGGGCTGCTCTTACCCGCCCAGATCCATTGGCGCCACCCTGCATCCAGACAGCGAAAACTATGACACGACTCCGATCCGCCCCACTGCTCGCCCTGTGCCTGAGCCTGATGTGTGCCACAGCCACCGCCAGAAGCCCGCAAAAACCGGCTATTTCGCCCAATAGCAGCCAGAACGAGTTGCAGCAGTCTGCAGGCGAAACCTGCAAGAGCTATGTCAGCTTCCGTCTCGGCTCCTTGCTGTCGCTCAACATCACCCAGGTCTCGGCCCCCAAACCGCCTTCGGTGAGCTGGATCGTGGTCGGGGAGGATAAAAGCAAAACTCCCGCCGTCAGTTTCATCTGCCATCTGTTGCAGAAAAACCAGCGGTGGGAGTTAGAAAAACTGGAGCTGTTACAGTTGGCGGAGCCGCAGCACGCTTAGGCGGCAACGCCATCCGTTAATGCATTGAGCAGATGGTCAAGATATTCGAGCAGACTGACCCCGAACGGCGTCAGATAACCACCATCAGCGGCAGTAATCACCCCTTTAGCGTACAGGCGTTGTGCCGCATCCCGGAGTTCGGGAGCCGAGTCTTGACGCAACTTGATGCCGGAGGCCAAGTTTGTCAGATCGAAACGGGCTAACAGTTCAAGATCGTGCAAGAAGGCAGGTTGCGAAAGCTGTTTGGCGCGCATAGATGATTCCTTACTGGACTACATGATGACCCAATCACCATACCAGAGGGTATTCATGACAATTGCGCGTCAGCGCAAACTATCCGGCTGAAGCCGCCATCGCACTGTGATATGCGCCAAATCTCCCTTGGCAAAGGTTCTGTCCCAGTTATGCGTTGACAGATCCAGCGCAAATGTAGGCCTGGAGTCGGGACGAGCGCAGACTCGTCGTGAATACATCCTTGTAGACTCGATGGTGGCATCCCTGCCACCAACGGTCTGCTTTTCGTCCAGACTCCATCTCTCTAACGAGCGGCTCCGACTCATCACTGCGACTTAGGTAGCGCTAAGCTGACCCTCTGCGCCAGGGATGGCGCAGCGGAGCCCCCATGGATGGGTTCACGGCGAGTCAGCGTGCGCCACCTTGTCGATGTAGCAGAGA
>JAYRLO010000361.1:0-1721 GCA_041905215.1 Aeromonadaceae bacterium | reverse complement strand
CCTCGGTTCGTCTGGATATCCGTCGTACCGGCGCGATCAAGGAAGGTGACGAGATCGTCGGTAACGAAACCCGCGTCAAGGTGGTGAAGAACAAGGTCGCCCCGCCGTTCAAGCAGGCTGACTTCCAGATCATGTACGGGGCCGGTATCTCCAAGGAGAGTGAACTGGTCGACCTGGGCGTCAAGTGCAAGCTGATCGACAAGTCTGGTGCCTGGTACGCCTACAAGGGTGAGAAGATCGGCCAGGGCAAGGCCAACGCCATGAAGTTCCTGGTGGAAAACGTGGCCATATCGCAAGAGATCGAACAACAGTTGCGCGGCCTGTTGCTGCAGGGTGGTGACAACAAACCGGAGCTGGAGGATGCCGCATTCGTGCCGAGTGAGCAGGAGCGGGATGACCTGGCTTACGACGAAGAAGCACTCTGATACAGCACAGGGCCGGTTAATCCGGCCCTGATTGTTTTTGGGCGGGAGACCTGATGATTAAACGGCGTCCATTTCGACCGCGGCCGGCTGAGGCGGCAATCACCGCAGAACAGCTGATGAGCCAGGCGTTGCGCTGGCTGGCGCGGCGGGATTATGCAGCGGCCGAGTTGCAGGGCAAACTGGAGCTTGCCGGCGCCAGTGTGCAACAGGCGCGCGAGATAGTTCAGCACTGCCAGGCGCAAGGCTGGCAGGATGAGGCCCGTTTTGCAGGTGTGTTGGTGCGCAGCCTGTTGGCCAAGGGATATGGCCCGCGCCGAATCCAGCAAGCCGGCCATCTCTATGGTGTTGATCAAGAGGTGCTGGCGCAGGCCATGCACGATGAGGGCTGTGATGAGGTGGCGCTGGCCGTTGCGGTGGCCGAGCGCTGGTGGCAATCGCGAGGCATGTCGCGCGAGGCAGGGCAGACCGATGCAATGGGTGGTGAGGCGTCGCTGCGGCAGAAATTTAGTCAGGCCATGATGCGCCGTGGCTTTACGGCGACGCAGCTCCGTCATGCCTGGCAGCATTGCCGAACGACCTTCTTGGCTACCGATTGAGCCCTTTCTCCTGCAGATGGTTTTACTTTGTGCAGGATACCTTTTAAATTATGCCGCTTAGCGTCAACCCATTTCCGAAGCAGACAGGTTTGCAAACCCATGTATATGTCGACATCTGAGATCCGCACTGCGTTTCTCGAGTATTTCCGCTCCGAGGGCCACCAGGTCGTCGCCTCCAGCTCGCTGGTGCCGCATAACGACCCGACCCTGCTGTTCACCAATGCCGGGATGAACCAGTTCAAGGATGTGTTCCTGGGCAGCGATGTGCGTCCTTATCGTCGAGCCACCACTGCGCAGCGCTGTGTGCGCGCCGGTGGCAAGCACAACGACCTGGACAACGTCGGCTATACCGCCCGTCACCACACCTTCTTTGAGATGCTGGGTAACTTCAGCTTTGGTGACTATTTCAAGCGTGATGCCATTGTCTACGCCTGGACCTTCCTGACCTCGGTGCTCAAGTTGCCGAAAGAGAAGCTGCTGGTCACCGTCTATCAGTCCGATGACGAAGCCTATGACATTTGGGCCAAACTGGTAGGCGTGGCGCCAGACCGCATTATCCGCATCGGTGACAATAAGGGTGCCCCGTATGCTTCGGATAACTTCTGGCAAATGGGTGATACTGGGCCGTGTGGTCCGTGCACTGAAATTTTCTATGACCATGGCGACCATATCTGGGGTGGCCCACTAGGCTCGGCTGAGG